>NZ_JBIAUE010000004.1:0-140916 GCF_042892615.1 Streptomyces sp. NPDC001750
CGCATCCTCATGCGATCCCTCGACCACCGAACTACCAACCGGCAAACCACCCAAAGCGACCTCACTGAAGCCGCTTGACATCCATAGGAGCATCCCCACCGGCTCCGCGCAGGGGCCCCGCGACGGCACCTGAGCCACGAACGGACGAGGCCCGCACCCGGTCGAACCGGTGCGGGCCTCCCCCGTACGCACACACGGGCTACTCGGCTACTCGCCCGCCTCCTTCTCCTCGGCGGCCTGCTCCTCCGCGGCCTTCTTCTCGGCCGCATCCGCGATCAACGCCTCGGCGAGCTGCTGCATCGACATCCGCCGGTCCATCGACGTCTTCTGGATCCACCGGAACGCGGCAGGCTCCGACAGACCGTAGTCCGTCTGCAGAATGCTCTTTGCCCGGTCCACCAGCTTGCGCGTCTCCAGCCGCTGCGCGAGATCCGCGACCTCGCTCTCCAGCGCCTTCAGCTCCGCGAACCGCGACACCGCCATCTCGATCGCCGGCACCACGTCGCTCTTGCTGAACGGCTTCACCAGATACGCCATCGCCCCGGCGTCCCGGGCCCGCTCGACGAGATCACGCTGCGAGAACGCGGTCAGCATCAGGACGGGCGCGATGGACTCCTCCGCGATCTTCTCCGCGGCGGAGATCCCGTCCAGGACCGGCATCTTCACATCGAGGATCACCAGATCGGGGCGGTGCTCCCGGGCCAGCTCGACCGCCCGCTGCCCGTCCCCGGCCTCGCCGACGACCGCGTAGCCCTCTTCCTCCAGCATCTCTTTGAGGTCGAGACGGATCAGCGCCTCGTCCTCGGCGATGACGACACGGGTCGTCAGCGGCGGAACGTGCGACTTGTCGTCGTCGGTGGGCTGGGGCGACTCGGGGGTGGTCACGTGGCTCCTCGTTCCAGGACAGGTACGGCTGCGAAGCAGCCTACCTACCTGACGCTCGCTTCCGTCACCAGGTACACTGCTGACCGGTTGATGAGCCGGGTTGGCGCAACTGGTTGACGCGGAGGTCTCAAACACCTCTGTCCGAAAGGACGTGTGGGTTCGAATCCCATACCCGGCACCACCTCATAAAAGCGGATGTTCTCGTTCTCGTGAACATCCGCCTTTTGCTGCTCAGAGCCGCTCGAAGTGGCCCAAAGTGGCGACATGAAATACCACGGCTCAGAGGTGCGGCAAAAAGCACTCACCCTTCTCAGGTCAGGCGCGAAAGGCGCCGATGTCGCTCGTCAGCTGAATGTTCCTCGCGGCACTGTCTCCTACTGGCTCCACATGGACCGCTTCAAGCGGGGCGAATGTCCGGGATCACACCACCCGACGTGCCACCGCTGCGACGGCGCCGACCTCAATGGGTCGGCCTACGCCTACCTGCTGGGCCTCTACCTGGGCGACGGCCATGTAAGCCAGTACGCGCGACACCGAGTACCGAACCTCGTCATCACTCTGGACGACTCCTGGCCCGGCATTCAGGACGAGGCCGAGACCGCGATGCGCGAGGTGTTCCCGGACAATGCCACGTCCCGGGTCCGCAGAGCAGGCTGCCACAACATCAAGGTCCACTCGAAGCACCTGCTCTGCTTGTTTCCCCAGCACGGCCCTGGCAAGAAGCACGACCGCGAGATCGCGTTGGAACCCTGGCAGCAAATGGTCGTCGATTCCAATCCCTGGGCCCTCATCCGGGGGCTCGTCCACTCCGATGGCTGCCGTATCACCAACTGGACCACTCGCCTCGTCGCGGGTGAGCGAAAGCGTTACGAATACCCTCGGTATTTCCTTGCCAACAAGTCGGACGACATCCGCAAGCTCTTCGGCGACACTCTCACCGCTGTGGGCGTTCAGTGGACGACTCTCGCGCGCGGCAGCGATCCGTTCGCCATCTCCGTCGCCCGACGGGCGTCCGTCGCTCTCATGGACGCCCATGTCGGGCCGAAGCACTGAACGACCGGCCTACTTGCCCCCGTCGTCCTCGCCGATGCGGTGCACCCGCACCAGGTTCGTCGAGCCCGGGACCCCCGGCGGGGAGCCTGCGGTGATCACGACGACGTCGCCCTCCTTGCAGCGGCCGATCTTCAGCAGCTCCTCGTCGACCTGGGCCACCATCGCGTCCGTCGAGTCGACGTGTGGGCCGAGGAAGGTCTCGACGCCCCAGGTCAGGTTGAGCTGGGAGCGGGTCGCCGGGTCCGGGGTGAAGGCCAGCAGCGGGATGGGCGAGCGGTAGCGGGAGAGGCGCCTGACGGTGTCGCCGCTCTGGGTGAAGGCGACGAGGAACTTGGCGCCCAGGAAGTCGCCCATCTCGGCCGCCGCGCGGGCCACCGCGCCGCCCTGGGTGCGGGGTTTGTTGCGGTCGGTGAGGGGCTTGAGGCCCTTGGCGAGGACGTCCTCCTCGGCGGCTTCGACGATGCGGGCCATCGTACGGACCGTCTCGACGGCGTATCGTCCGACGCTGGTCTCGCCGGACAGCATCACCGCGTCGGTGCCGTCGATGACGGCGTTGGCGACGTCGGACGCCTCGGCGCGGGTGGGACGGGAGTTCTCGATCATCGAGTCGAGCATCTGAGTCGCGACGATGACCGGCTTGGCGTTGCGCTTGGCGAGGTTGATGGCGCGCTTCTGCACGATCGGCACCTGTTCCAGGGGCATTTCGACGCCGAGGTCGCCGCGGGCGACCATGATCCCGTCGAAGGCGGCGACGATGCTGTCGATGTTCTCGACGGCCTGGGGCTTCTCGATCTTGGCGATGACCGGGAGGCGGCGGCCTTCCTCGTCCATGATGCGGTGGACGTCCTCGATGTCGCGTCCGCTGCGCACGAAGGAGAGGGCGACGACGTCGGCGCCGGTGCGCAGGGCCCAGCGGAGGTCCTCGATGTCCTTGTCGGAGAGGGCGGGGACGGAGACCGCGACGCCGGGGAGGTTGAGGCCCTTGTGGTCGGAGACCATGCCGCCTTCGAGGACGGTGGTGTGGACGCGGGGGCCGTCGACTTCGGTGACTTCGAGGGTGACGCGGCCGTCGTCGACGAGGATGCGTTCGCCGGGGGTGACGTCGGTGGCGAGTCCGTCGTAGGTGGTGCCGCAGGTGTGGCGGTCGCCTTCCATGGGCTCGACGGTGATGGTGAAGGTGTCACCGCGTTCAAGGAGTACGGGTCCTTCGCGGAAGCGTCCGAGTCGGATCTTCGGGCCTTGAAGGTCCGCGAGGATGCCGACGCTGCGGCCGGACTCGTCGGAGGCCTTGCGCACGTGGCGGTACCGCTCTTCGTGGTCGTTGTAGGTGCCGTGGCTGAGGTTGAGGCGGGCGATGTCCATTCCCGCCTCGACGAGTGCCTTGATCTGTTCGTACGAGGTGGTGGCGGGGCCCAGGGTGCAGACGATTTTGGCTCGGCGCATGGTTCGACCCTAGACCTTACCTACGGGTAGTTGATTGGCCACGCGTGACTACCCAACGACCTTTGAATGAAGGGTTGTTGACAAGTGTTGAATTGGGCGCCGATGCGCTCGGATGAGCATTCCTCCTTTCGGTATTCCTTTTTGAGGGTCGCGCCTCACAGTTCGGGCGGCGACATGATGAAGCGGGCGTTCACCTGGGCGCAGACGGTCTGGCGTCGGGGTTCGAGGTCGAGGGCGGGGGCCGGCGCCGCCGCGGCGCCGTAGCCGGCGCTTCTCGGGAATCCCGCGGGCGGAGCGGGCAGGGCCGGGGCGACGTTCTCGGCTCCGAGGTCGGCGAGCTCGACGAGAGCTGTGAGGTGGGAGCCGAGGGCGTCGGCGTATTCGCGCGCTCGCTGGACGGCTTCGTGTACGGCCTGGCGGCGGGCGTTCGCGTGGGCGGGTGAGTCGGGGCGCAGGGCCCACCAGGGGCCGTTGACGCGGGTCATGTCGAGGGCTGCCACACGGGTGACCAGTTCGCCGAGGGCGGTGAAGTCGTTGACGACGGCGGTGATGTGGACGCGGCCGTGGTAGGCGCGGATTTTTTCGTCGCGGCCCTTCTCGGCGAGTTCGGGGTTGATGGAGAGGGCGCCGGTTTCGAGTTTCTCGACCGCCGGGCCGTAGGAGCGCAGGAGTTCGAGGACGGTTCCGTTGCGGCGGGTGAGGTCTTCGAGGGCGGTGCGGCGGTCCTTGCCGCGGGCGGTGACGGTGATGCCCAAGTGGGCGATTTCGGGGTCTACTTCGATGCGGGCTTCGCCCCGGACCGCGACGCGGGGGTGCTCGGGGGTGCCGTAGGGGGCCGTGGTGTCGGTCATGGTTCCACTGTGGCACGCGGGTATGACAGCGGCTGGTCACCGGATCGCAACCCTGTGGGGGGTGTTGCTCGGTGTGGCTCCTGCGCCATTATCTACGCGCGTTGTGCGCTGTATGTGCGCTGGGCGGGGTGCGGTGTGGGGGCGGTGCGGTGTGCCGGTCGTCCTCCGGGCCGTGCCGGGCGCGCTGTGGGGTGTGTCGCCGTGCGGGTGCCGGGCCGCACGGCGACGGGGCTGCACGAGCACCGCGCTGGACGAGGTCGAGCTGTACGAGAACCGAGATGTACGAGAACCGAGATGTGGGAGACGAAATGCCGCTGAATCGTAGGACGTTCCTGGGCACGTCGGCGGCCGTGGGTGCCGGGGCGGCGATGGCGGGTGGTTCCGCCGTCCCCGCCGCGGCCCATGGTCATGGGCACGGCCACGGTCACGGGCGTCCGCCGAAGCGGTACTCGTTCACCGTGATGGGCACGACCGATCTGCACGGGAACGTCTTCAACTGGGACTACTTCACGGACAAGGAGTTCGACGACAAGGATCACAACGATGTGGGTCTGGCGAAGATCTCCACGTTGGTGGAGCAGGTGCGTCGTGAGAAGGGCCGTGGGAACACCCTGTTGATCGATGCGGGTGACACGATCCAGGGCACCCAGTTGTCGTACTACTACGCGAAGGTCGATCCGATCACGGCGAGGCGTGGTCCGGTGCATCCGATGGCGCAGGCGATGAACGCGATCGGCTATGACGCGGCGGCTCTGGGCAATCATGAGTTCAATTACGGGATCCCGGTGCTGCGGAAGTTTGAGGAGCAGTGTGATTTCCCGTTGCTGGGTGCGAACGCATTGGACGCGAAGTCGTTGCGGCCGGCGTTCGCCCCGTATGTGATCAAGCGGATGCGTACGCCGTTCGGCCGGGATGTGCGGGTGGCGGTTCTGGGGTTGACCAATCCGGGTGTCGCCATCTGGGACAAGGCGAATGTGAGCGGGAAGATGGTGTTTCCCGGTCTGGAGGAGCAGGCGGCGAAGTTCGTGCCGAGGCTGCGTTCCATGGGTGCGGACGTGGTGATCGTTTCGGCTCATTCGGGGACGAGTGGTACGTCGTCGTACGGTGATCAGGTTCCGCATGTCGAGAACGCGGCGGCTCTGGTGGCCGAGCAGGTTCCGGGTATCGACGCGATTCTGGTGGGGCATGCGCACCTGGAGATTCCTGAGTATTTCGTGGAGAACGAGCGGACGGGCAAGAAGGTGGTGTTGTCCGAGCCGTTGAAGTGGGGGCAGCGGCTGACGCTGTTCGACTTCGATCTGGTGTGGGAGCGGGGTCGTTGGGTGGTGGAGCGGGCGGGTTCGCGGGTGCTGAACTCGAACGCCGTGGCCGAGGACCCGAAGATCACGAGGTTGCTGGCGGACGAGCACCGGAAGGTCGTGGCGTACGTCAACCAGGTCATCGGTACGTCGTCGGCGGCGATGTCGACGGCCGAGGCGGCGTGGAAGGACGAGCCGATCATCGATCTGATCAATGTGGTCCAGACGGAGACGGTGAAGGCGGCGCTGGCGGGCGGGGCTTATGCGTCGCTTCCGGTGCTCTCGCAGGCGTCGTGTTTCTCGCGTACGGCGCGGATTCCGGAAGGGGACGTGACGATCAGGGATGCGGCGGGGTTGTATCCGTTCGAGAACACCCTGGAGGCTCGGGTGTTGACGGGTGCGCAGGTTCGCGAGTATCTGGAGTTCTCGGCGCGTTATTACGTGCGGACGGCCGCGGGTGCTCCGGTGGACACGTCGAAGCTGACGAACGCGGAGAACATTCCGGATTACAACTACGACGCGGTGTCGGGTCTGACGTATGAGATCGATATCGCGAAGCCGAATGGTTCGCGGATCGTGAATCTGTCGTTCGAGGGGAAGCCGATCGATCCTGCGGCGGAGTTCGTGCTGGCGGTGAACAACTACCGGGCGAGTGGTGGGGGCAATTTCCCGCATGTGGCGGGTGCCAAGCAGGTGTGGGCGAATTCGGAGGAGATCCGTAACACGATCATCTCCTGGGTGCGGGCGAAGGGTTCGGTGGATGCCGCGCAGTTCGCTTCGGTGGACTGGCGTCTGACGCGGGACGGCTCGCCGGTGTTCTGAGGGCTGTTCGGTGGTCGGTGGTGGCGCGTCCCGTGCGGGGCGATCGTCGCCCGGGGACGTGGTGGGAGTTCTTCGGGCCGTATCCGCCGGTCGGCGGGTACGGCCCGTGGTCCGAGCGGCTGCGGCGGTGGTCCGAGGGGCTGGTCGGACGGTTCGGGAGGGGCGGGGGGCGGCGATCCGTCGTCGTGCGCCCGCCAGGATTGCGGGACAGCTCTTCAGGGCCTCTCCAGACGTGCTGCCAGCCGTTCCGGGAGGGTGTCGCGGTTCGCCGGGGTCACCTGGAGGAGTTCGATGTCGGTGCGGTGCTTGAGGGCGTCGGTGAGCGGGCCGTGCTGTGCCTGGACGGTGGCGACGACATCGATGTCGGCTGCGAACAGTGCCCGGACGGCGTCCTGGAACGGGCGGTGGGCCAGTTCCATCTTTCCGAGCTCGTCGATGAGGACGAGGCGTCCGGGGGCCGGCGTGGCGGTGGGGGTCGGAGGCGGCCAGGACAGGGACGGCAGGGCCAGTCGTTCCATGACTTCGAGGTCGACGCCGTAGCGTCCGACCCGTGGTGGGCCCGGGAGGTCGACGTGGGCGAGCACGGCCCGTCGGCCGGCCAGTGTCTCCAGGGCGAACCCCACCCGTGTACCGCCTTCGCGGATCTCCTGGGTGGTGAAGCCGGTGGCCGGCCGGGCGTGCAGCAGCTCCGCCAGTCGGCGGATGGCGGTGGTCTTTCCGCTGCCGGGGCGTCCTTCCAGCAGGATCCTCGTCGGCATCGTGTGCTCCGAGATGTGGGCGGGAGCGGGTGGCCGGGTGGTGCGGCCCTGCTGCCAGTGTCCCATCGGGGTGGGTGGCTGGGCCTCCGCGCGTGCCGGGCGGGGTGTTCCCGGGGCGTCCGGTTCGTGGGGCCCGGGCCTGCCCGGCCCGGGTGGTCGGATCGGCTCCGGCTCGTTCGGCGCGCGCGATCGGGCCGGAGCTGTTCTGCTGGGGAGGTGGGGGCGTCGCGTGTTTTCGGGAGTGTTGTGGATGAATACGTACCGAGTCGCTCAGGTCGCCACGGCGGGCGGACCCTTCGAGCTCGTCGAGCGTGAGGTGCCGCAGCCGGGGCCTTGTCATGTGCGGATCGCCGTGGACGCTTGCGGGATCTGCCACAGCGACGTGCTCTTCGTGGATGCCGGGGTGCCCGGCGTGCGGTTTCCGCTGGTGCCCGGGCATGAGATCGCCGGTCGGATCGAGGCGCTGGGCGAGGGGGCGCAGGAGAGTGGTTGGCGGGTGGGGGATCGGGTGGCCGTGGGGTGGTTCGGGGGCAGTTGTGGTCACTGCACGCCCTGTCGGCAGGGTGATTTCATCGTGTGCGAGAACCTCAAGGTTCCCGGGTGGGCGTACGACGGGGGCTTCGCCGAGTCCGTGATCGCTCCGGTCGATGCCTTGGCGCGGATCCCCGACGCGCTGGCGGCGACCGATGCGGCGCCCATGGCGTGCGCGGGGGTGACCACGTACAACGGGCTGCGGCGCAGTGGCGCCCGGCCGGGTGACCTCGTGGCCGTTCTCGGTATTGGTGGTCTGGGTCATCTCGGGGTGATGTACGCGGCCGCGATGGGTTTCGAGACCGTGGCCATCGCGCGTGGGGGCGAGAAGGCCGATCTGGCCAAGCGGCTCGGGGCCCGGCATTACGTCGACAGCACGGGGAGCACGGGGGTCGCGGATGCGCTGCGGGCTCTGGGTGGTGCCAAGGTGGTCCTGGCCACGGCTGCCAATGCCGATGCGATCGCGGCGACCGTGGACGGGCTGGCGCATCGGGGTGAGCTGGTGGTGATCGGTGTGAGTCCCGAGCCGCTGGGGATCAGTCCGGTTCAGCTGATCATGAGTGGCAGGGTCGTGCGTGGTCATCCGTCCGGGACGGCGCGGGACGTGCAGGACACGATGGAGTTCAGTGCTCTGCACGGTATCCGTCCGATGGTGGAGGTCGTGCCGCTGGACCGGGTTGCGGAGGGGTATCGGAAGATGGTTTCGGGTGCTGCCCGTTTCCGTGCGGTGCTCGCGGCTCGTTGATGCGGCTCTCCATCATGACCACGTCACGCGACCTGTTGTTCGTCAGCCTGGACCAGGTGTCCGGTGGTGCTGTGGAGCAGGGTGACTTGTCGCTCGCTCTGGCGGGGGCCGAGGTGATCGATCTGCTCGGTGTCGAGGCCGTCGCTCTGGATGGTGATCGCATCGTGCCGGGTCATGTCCCGTCCTTGCCCGATCCGTTGCTGGATCGGGCCGCGTCGTCGCTTGTTCGTGACGCGCCGTACGAGTCGGTGGGTGACTGGTTGTGGCGCAGGGGGCGGGGTTTGTTGGCGGCGTATCTGGCCGTTCTCGAGGCGGAGGGGAAGCTCGCTCGGCGGCACCGTCGCGGGGTGCGTTTCGGGGCGGGTCGGATCGTGCCGGAGGATTCGCCGGACCGCAGTGACGCGGCGAGTCGTTGGGCGTCGGGGGAGCCCGTCCTGGTCGGTCTGGCGGCGGCTCTCGGGATCCGTGGCGGGGACGGTGGGGAGGGTGAGGAGGATGAGGAGGGCGTGGGTGTTGCCGACTCCCCCGGCGTGGACGACGACGCCGTGGACACCGTGCTCGCCGCCGTCCATGAGGCGTTGACGCGGTTGGAGGCCGTGCGGTTGCGGCGTTCCGTCGAGCAGGCCGCGTTCGACAACATCTGGCGGGGCGAGTGATGCGGTGGGGGGTTCTTCGGTGGGTCGGTGCGGAGCGGCCGTCTGGAGCGGCCGTCTTCTCCTGGGGAGGGGCGGCCGCGTTGTGTGGCGTGGTGCGGGGTCAGTGGTTGTGGGTGAGGGGGATGCGGTCGGGGTTCTGGGTGGGGACGGGTGGGGGGGTGGGGGTGAGGCCGAAGGTGGTGAAGGCGGTGCGTTGTGGGAGTGGGTAGGGGGTGGTGCCGGTGAGGTGGTTGAGGATGGTGGCGCTGCGCCAGGCGGCGAGTCCGAGGTCGGGGGTGCCGACGCCGTGGGTGTGGCGTCCGGCGTTCTGTACGTAGATGTTGCCGGTAATGGTGGGGTCGAGGGTGAGGCGGAAGTGGTGGTCGATGCGGGGGCGGGCGGAGTCGTCGCGGTGGAGGTGGGGTGCGAGTCCGCCGAGGATGCGGTCGAGGGGGCGTTCGTGGTAGCCGGTGGCGAGGATGACGGCGTTGGTGGTGAGGGTGGTGCGGGTGTTTTGTTGGGTGTGTTCCAGGTGGAGTTCGATGCGGGTGTCGTCGATGCGCTCCGCGGTGCGGACGGTGACGCCGGGGGTGAGGGTGGTGCGGGGCCAGCCGCCGTGGAGGGTGCGGCGGTAGAGCTCATCGTGGATGGCGGCGATGGTGTCGGTGTCGATGCCTTTGTAGAGCTGCCATTGGTGGGGAACGAGTTCGTCGCGTACGGCTTCGGGGAGGGTGTGGAAGTAGTGGCTGTAGTCGGGGGTGAAGTGTTCGAGGCCGAGTTTGGAGTATTCCATCGGGGCGAAGGCGGGGGTGCGGGCGAGCCAGTGGAGGTTTTCTCGGCCGGTGGGGCGGGCGCGGATGAGGTCGAGGAAGATCTCGGCGCCGGATTGTCCGGAGCCGATGATGGTGATGTGTTCCGCGTCGAGGATGCTCCGGCGGTGGTGGAGGTAGTCGCCGGAGTGGAGGACGGGGACCGAGGGGGCTTCGGCGAGGGGTTTGAGGGGTTCGGGGATGTGGGGTTCGGTGCCGATGCCGAGGACGATGTTGCGGGTGTGGGTGCGGCCCAGGGCTTCGGCTTCTCCGTCGGCGTCGAGTTGGGTGTAGTCGACTTCGAAGCAGTCGTGCCGGTCGTTCCAGCGGATCGCGTCGACCTGGTGGTTGAAGTGGAGTCCGGGGAGTTGGTGGGTGACCCAGCGGCAGTAGGCGTCGTATTCGGCGCGTTGGATGTGGAAGCGTTCGGCGAAGTAGAAGGGGAAGAGGCGGTCGCGGGTGCGGAGGTAGTTGAGGAAGCTCCAGGGGCTGGTGGGGTCGGCGAGGGTGACGAGGTCGGCGAGGAAGGGGACTTGGAGGCTGGCTCCGTCGATGAGGAGGCCGGGGTGCCAGTGGAAGGCGGGGCGTTGTTCGTAGAAGGCGGTGGTGAGGGGGCGGGTGGTGGCGGGGATGCCGTGGGCGAGTGCGGCGAGGGAGAGGTTGAAGGGGCCGATGCCGATGCCGACGAGGTCGTGTGGCTGGTCGGTTCGGGGGGTGGGTCGGTCGGTCATCGGGGGGTGTTGCCTTTCGTGAGTTCGTCGGTGAGGTCGTCGACGAGGTCGAGGAGGGTGTGGAGGTCCTCGGGGGTGGTGTGGGGGTTGAGGAGGGTGGCTTTGAGCCAGAGGCGGTCGCCGGTGTGGGCGCGGCCGAGGACGGCGTGGCCTCGGGTGAGGAGGGTGCGGCGGATGGTGGCCACGGTGTGGTCGTCGGCGTCGGTGGGGCGGAAGAGGACGGTGGTGATGGTGGGGTGGTCGTAGAGGTCGAGGGTGGGGGTTTTGGTGATGAGGTCGGCGAGGTGGTGGGCGGTGGTGACGGTGCGGTCGATGAGGTCGGCGAGTCCGTCGCGGCCGAGGGCTTTGAGGGTGACGGCGATCTTGAGGGTGTCGGGGCGGCGGGTGGTGCGCAGGGAGCGGCCGAGGAGGTCGGGGAGGCCAGCTTCGGTGTCGTCGTCGGCGTTGAGGTAGGGGGCGTGGTGGTGAAGGGGGTGGAGGTGGGTGTGGTGGGGGACGGCGAGGATGCCCGCGGGTGCGGGTTGCCAGCCGAGTTTGTGGAGGTCGAGGGTGACGCTGTGGGCGCGGTCGAGGCCGTGGAGTTTGCCGCGGTGGGTGGGGCTGAGGAGGAGGGGTCCGCCGTAGGCGGCGTCGATGTGGAGTTCGGCGCCGTGGATGGCGCAGAGGTCGGCGATGTCGGTGAGGGGGTCGATCTGGCCGGTGTTGGTGGTGCCGGCGGTGGCGGTGACGAGGAGGGGGCGGTGGTGGTGTCGGGTGAGGGTTTCTTGGAGTGCGGCGAGGTCCATGACGCCGGTGGGGGCGGGGATGACGACGGGTTCGGGGAGGCCGAGGAGCCAGGCGGCCCGGGTGATGCTGTGGTGGGCGTTGGTGGCGTGGATGGTCTGGACGGGGCCGTTGCGTTCGCGGGCGAGGAGGAGGGCGAGTTGGTTGGCTTCGGTGCCGCCGGTGGTGAGGAGCGCGTCGGGTGAGGGGTGGTGGGGGTAGACCTCGGCGGCGAGGGCGGCGGTGGTGTCGGCTTCGAGGGTGGAGGCGGCGGGTGCCTGGTCCCAGGAGTCCATGGAGGGGTTGAGGGCGGAGGCGGCGAGGTCGGCGGCGGTGGCGAGGGCGAGGGGTGGGGTGTGGAGGTGTGCGGCGCAGAGGGGGTGTGCGGGGTCCGCGGCGCCTTCGGCGAGGGCGGTGACGAGGGTGCGGAGGGCTTCGTGGGGGCCGGTGCCGTGGTCGGGGATGAGGGGGTGGGTGCTGGTGCGGGTGTGGTGGGTGACGGTGTCGGGTCCGCCGGTCGGGAGGGGGCCGTCGCGTCGGTGCGCGCCGTCCTGGAGTGCGGTGAGGACGGTGTCGAGGAGGGGGCGGAGCGCGTCGGGGCCGGTGGTGGAGCCGGCGAGGGGTGGGGTGGGCATGACGGCGGGGCCCTTCGGATGTGGTGCGTGGCATGGGTGGACATGCCAGCTTGTCCGGGATTCGGAGGGCGCGGCCGCGGAGCGCGGTGATCTGAACTCGAAAGGGGGATGTGAGGTGCGTGTGGGGTCGATGTGGCAGGTGGTGGTGGTAGTGGGGGCGTGATGGTCGTGGGAGGCGCGGGTCATGGGTGTGCCCGGCGCCTCCGTGGGTGGAGGGTGCGCCGGGCACGGGTGGTTGGGCGGTGATGGGTGGTGCGGGTGATGTTGGTGATGTGCGGATGTGGGTGTTGTACGTGGTGTGGGTGGGGCGAGTGGGTCGGGTGCGGCTGGTGGGCTGCCGCGGGTCGGTGGGTGCCGGTGGTTGGGCGGTTGGTGCCTGCCGGCGGGCGACCGTTGATGGATCGGCGTCGGCCGGCACCAGTGGTGACGGGTTGGTGCCGGCCGGCGGGTGACGGTGGTGGGTTGGTGCGGATCAGTGGGCTTCGCGTACGGCGAGGGCGCGGCGGAGGTCGTCGAGCTGGTCGATGAGCTTGCGGCGCAGGGCCGGGATG
Organism: Streptomyces sp. NPDC001750; assembly: GCF_042892615.1. NCBI lineage: Bacteria > Bacillati > Actinomycetota > Actinomycetes > Kitasatosporales > Streptomycetaceae > Streptomyces > Streptomyces sp. NPDC001750. The sequence continues at coordinate 12,510 of NZ_JBIAUE010000004.1, forward strand.
AGGTCGGTGTCGTTCAGGGCCTGCTCGCCGAGGTGCAGGTTGTCGGCGTCGACGGCGTACCCGGGGAACGCGTAGCGGCCCGCGGCTTCGGCGATGGCGGGGCCGCGGCGGGAGGCGAGGCGGGTGGCCTCGGGGTAGTAGCGCGGCACGTAGTCCCGTACGAGATCGGCCTGTTCGGGCTGCCAGAAGCCTTGGGCGGTGGCGGTGAACAGGTAGTTGGAGAGGGTGTCGTCGTTGAAGAGGGTGTGCCAGGCGGCGGCCTTGGCCTCGGGGGTGGGGAGGGCGGCGCGGCAGCGGGCGGCGCCTTCCTGTCCGGTGGCGCTGGGGTCCTGTTCGAGTTCGGTGGCGATGTGGGCCTCGTCGATGGCGCCGAGGACGGCGAGACGGGTGAGGATGCGCCAGCGCAGTTCGGGGTCGAGTTCGGGTCCGCCGGGGACGGATCCGTTGGTGAGCCAGTCCTGGATGGTGTCGGGCTGGGTGGCGGCGTCGATGAGGTGGCGTACGGCGACGAGGCGGAGGCCGGGGTTGTGGCCGTCCTCGGTGCGGCGGATGAGGTCGCGGCAGAGTGCGGTGATGGTGGCGAGAGCGGCGGGCCGGTTCTCGGGGGTGAGGTAGTGGCCGGCGATGTGGGTGCCCGCGAAGGCGAGTACGCCCTGGGCGAGGGCGAGGTCGGTCTCGTGCGGAAGGTGGGTGCGGGCGGTGTCGAGATAGGTGGTGGGGGCGAGTTCGCCGTCGCGGACCATGTCGCGGGCGGCGTTCCAGACGACGGCGCGGGTCAGCGCGTCGGGGATGCCGGACAGGTGCTGAAGGGCGGTGTCCCAGGAGGTGGCGTCGAGGCGGACCTTGGCGTAGCTGAGGTCGCTGTCGTTGAGGACGACGAGTGCGGGACGGCGGCCGGGCAGCGGGTCGGCCGGGCCGTCGCCGGGGACGTCGGTCTCGAAGCGGTCGCGCAGGACCAGGCGGCCGGGTCCGGTGTGGGTGGGGGTTCCGGAGAAGTCGGGGGCGTGGTCGTAGGCGCCGACGGCGATGCGGTGGGGGCGGCTGCCGCCGTGGTCGACGGTGACGGACCAGGTGCCGTCGGACTCCTGGACGCGGGAGGTGAGGGTGTCGACTCCGGTGGTGCGCAGCCATGTCTCGGCCCAGGCGTGGACGTCGCGGTCGGTGGCCGATGCGAGGCTGTCGATGAAGTCGGCGAGGGTGGCGTTGGCGAACTTGTGGCGGGCGAAGTGGGTGTTGATACCGGCCAGGAAGTCCTTCTCGCCGAGCCAGGCGACGAGTTGGCGCAGGGCGGAGGCGCCCTTGGCGTAGGAGATGCCGTCGAAGTTGAGCATCGCGGAGGCGGTGTCGGGGACGGCGGCGGGATCGGGGGCGACGGGGTGGGTGGAGGGGCGCTGGTCGGCGTCGTATCCCCAGCCCTTGCGTGCGACGCCGAAGTCGACCCAGGTGTCGGTGAAGCGGGTGGCTTCGGCGAGGGTCTGGTAGCCCATGTACTCGGCGAAGGACTCGTTGAGCCAGATGTCGTCCCACCAGGCGAGGGTGACGAGGTCGCCGAACCACATGTGGGCCATTTCGTGGGCAATGACCATGCCGCGGGTCTGGCGTTCGGTGTCGGTAACGGCGGAGCGGTAGACGAATTCGTCGCGGAAGGTGACGAGTCCGGGGTTCTCCATGGCGCCCGCGTTGAATTCGGGGACGAATGCCTGGTCGTAGGAGTCGAAGGGGTAGGGCTCGTCGAACTTCTCGTGGAAGCGGTCGAAGCAGGCCCGGGTGATGTCGAGGATCTCGTCGGCGTCCGCGTCGAGGTGGGGGGCCAGCGAGCGGCGGCAGTGGATACCGAAGGGCAGTCCGGCGTGTTCGGTGGTCACGGAGTGCCAGGGGCCGGCGGCGACGGCGACGAGGTAGGTGGAGATGAGGGGGGTGGGGGCCAGGGTCCAGCGGCCGTCGCCGCGGTGTTCGGCGATGCCGTTACCGAGGACGGTCCAGCCTTCGGGGGCGGTGACGGCGAGTTCGAAGACGGACTTGAGGTCCGGCTGGTCGAACGCGGCGAAGACGCGCTGGACGTCTTCCATGAAGAGTTGGGTGTAGGCGTACGTCTCGCCGTCGGTGGGGTCGGTGAAGCGGTGCATGCCTTCGCCGGTGCGGGAGTAGCGCATGGCGGCGTCGACGCGCAGTTCGTGTGCGCCGGCGGTGAGGGCGGTGAGCGGGAAGCGGTTCTCGACGAGGTCGGCGGGGTCGAGTGGCTGTCCGTCGAGGCTGATCGAGCGCAGGACGGCCGGCTTGAGTTCGACGAACGTGTCTCCGGCCGCGGCTGCGGTGAACTGGATGACGGTGCGGGAGTCGAAGGTCTCCTCCCCCGCGGTCAGATCGAGGTCGATCGTGTACCGCTGTACGTCGAGGAACTGGGCTCGGGTCTGCGCTTCGTCGCGCGTCAGTACGGACATGCGTCCATGCTGCCGTACGGGCCGGGCGCCGCGCAGGCGGGTTCTCACAGGGCTGAGAAGTACGCCGGGGCGCGGTGTCACACCGGGGCGCGGGAATGTGCCAGGCCGGGCACGGGAGGCCGCGTGGCGGGTCCGTCGGCCGCCGTCGGTGCGCCCCGGTGGCGTACGGGCGATCAGGAGTCGCGGCGTTCGTGGGACCAGGGGTCACGAGTCGCGGCGCGGGACCAGGAGATCACAGGCCGGGAAGGCCACGGGGCGAGGAGGTCACGGACCGGGAAGGCCACAGGGCGAGGAGGTCACGGACCGGGAAGGCCACAGGGCGGGAAGGTCAGGGCGCGGTCCCTTTGCGGTCCGCCGGGGCTCCGGGGGCGGGCGTGACGCGGAGGAGAGCGGTGACGGTCTCCCGGTACCCGTCGTGTCCGCTCAGGACGGCGTGGCGCAGCGCCCAGGCGTCCGGGCCGAGTTGTGAGGTGCACTCCTCGGACCGTTCCCGGCATGTCGTGCACTCCACCTGTCGCACCGGTGGCGACGCATCCTCGCTCCGGTCCGGGCCGATCGACCAGCCGGTTTCCCGGATCGCCTTGCTCATCCGGTCGTTCCCCCGTCGTGTGCGGGTTTGGTGGCACAGCCCCCGTAGAGAGGGGCGTGCCCCGGGCAGGCGTACACCTTGGTGCCGACGCCGGACGCGGCGTACACCTCGTCGACCTTGATCGGGAGCCTTGTCACCTTTCCGTCGTGGCAACAGCGTTCCAGCCGTGCCGGCACATGGAAGATCTCCGTCATGATGACCCTCGTTCGCCGTTGAATCGGGTGGTAGGGAACCAGCGTGCCGGACGGTGGCGGGCTCAACACTCACACATCCGTGAGTGCCGGTGTCGTCGTCGGGACGGCCGGGTGGCCGAGGACTTCACAGGCCGATCCAGGCCGCCAGGTGTCCCAGGGTCTCGGGGGTGCGGCGCGACGTGTGCACCAGGCCCTTGACGGTCTCGCGCGCCCCGGGGTGGTAGCGCGTCTGCTCGGGAGCCGTGCGGCGGGCGGCGGCGATGCTCGCGAGGGCAGCTTCGGTCCGGCCGGTCTCCATCTCCGAGCGTGCCCTGTCGATCAGGAAGTGGGCGCGCCGGGACGTGGCCAGGGTGGGTGGCAGGCCGATGCGCCTCGCCTGGGTGAGTGCCTCGTCGTACTGGTGCATCTCGACGGCGGCGGACATGCGGTGCAGGGCCACGTTCGTCGGGCCGAAGGAGAGCCAGTGGATCTCCGGGACCTCCCCCACCAGCCCGGCGCAGCGTTCGGCTTCCGCGAGGTGGACGTCGACGGTCGTCGCCCGGCCGGCGCGGGCCGCGATCACGGAGGCGCCCAGGTGCAGTTGTCCGGTCACGGTGATGGTCTGCGTCGTCGGTGGGACGGAGGCGATCAGCCCGTGTCCGGCGCGGACGAGCCGCCGGCCGATGGCGTATTCGCCCTCCCGGAAGTACGCCAGTGCCCGCATGTACTGGCGGATGGCGGCCAGGCAGGGGTCGGAGGCGCGCTGGGCCGCCCAGTCCATGCGGTCGAGGGCCACCGAACTGAGGTCGTAGTAGCCGAGTTTGACCGCGATGTCGTGGGCGGTGCGGTAGGTGGAGGCGAGGGCCTGCCACAGCCGGGTGGAGGGGTCCCGTGAGACCGCGGTGGTCAGTTGCGCGATCGTCCCGGGCAGGCGTCGGGCGGCGCTGTGCAGCCTGGCCGCCCGGACGTCGGCGCACAGTCGGTCCGCGGCCGTGTGGAGTGCGTGGGCGGGTACGTGGGGCAGTGTTTCGTCGGCCCCGAGGTCGTAGAGGTCGAGTGCCTCGCGGATGGGGCGTACGAGTTCGGCGAGCCGGCCCTGTTGCGGTTCGGTCGCGTACGGCTCCCCCGTCAGGGTCGCGACGTCGATCCGCAGGGCGTGCGCGACGGCCGTGACGAAGTCGGCGCCCGCCGGTTTCGCGCCGCACTCGACCTGGTTGAGCAGGCTGTAGGAGTAGGGGATCCGCTCGGCCAGCTGTCTCTGTGTCAGTCGGGCCAGTCGGCGCTGTTCCCTGATCCGGTCTCCTACGGCATCGTCGTGCGGATTGCACACACTGGCCTCCGTTCCTCGCTCGTGAGCATGAGGAAGGTACACACGGAAGATCGTTCCGGGGTCGGGCATCGTCCCCAATCCACCCGTATCGGGGGTGGTCGGGGTGGTTGCGTGTGCTGTCGTCCTCGGTGTGGGATGGCGCCCATGACCGCCAGAACGCTGTACCTGTTCGGTTCCGCCGCACCCCCTGTTCTCGATGTTTCCCTGGTCATCGGCCTGTTGCGGGACCGGGGTTGGGATGTGTGTCTCGGTCTGACACCGACTGCGGCGCGGTGGCTGCGGGAGGAGTTGCCGGAGTTGGAGAAGTTGACCGGGCATCCCGTACGTTCTGAGTACAAGCGGCCGGGTGATCCGGACGTCTGGCCGCGGGCCGACGCGATCCTGCTGGCGCCGGCCTCGTTCAACACCATCAATCAGTGGGCGCTCGGTCTCACGTCCTCGTTCGTCGTCGGTGTCGTGGCCGAGGGGATCGGCAAGGGGATCCGGACGGTGACCATGCCGTGCGTGAACACCGCCTTCGTACGGCATCCGCAGTTCGAACGGTCGGTGGAGACGTTGCGGTCCGCGGGGGTGCACGTGCTGTACGGGAACGGCGGCTTCGTGCCGAACCAGCCGGGCGAACGGCGCCCCGGCGGGTATCCGTGGGAGATCGCCGTCGACGCGCTGGACGGTACGTCGAGAGGGGTGGAGTCCGGCTCGTCGTGAGCGCGTCGGTGTTGCCTCGGGCCGGATGCCGCGCCGCGTCGGCAGGGCGGCCGCGGTGTGGCCGAGGTCGTGACCGCGGTGCGCCGGGGTGGTGACGGCGGTGTGCCGGACGGCCGTGTGCGGGTGGCTTCTCGGGGCGGGGAGGGACGGCGGTTGAGTACCGCGCGGGGCGGGGGGTCGTGGCTCGCCCGCGCGGCGGGCGACGGCGATCACGTCGACGAATCGGCCTCGGCCGGGCTCGTGGTCCTGGCCACGGGGCTCGGGCTGCTGGTGAGTGCCTGGGTGGTGTGGTCGAGGCGTCGGCGGGCGGTCCCGCCCCGCGCCCTCGTGACTGAGCGACCCGCGCCCTCGTGACTGAGCCACCCGCGTCCTCGTGACCGGGCAACCCGCGCCCTCATGACCGAGCGAGCCGTGTTCTTGCGACCGAGCCACCCGTGGCCGGGCGACCGGGCGATCGTGTCCTCGTGGCCGGGCCGCCCGTTTCCTCGTGAGCGAGGACGAGGAGGGCGAAGGAAGGGCGGGCCCGGCCCAAAGGCTCAGGCGTTCTGGTCGGTCGCCGACTCCTCCGCGATCCGCTCGTGGTGCCGGATGACCTCGGCGACGATGAAGTTCAGCAGCTTCTCCGCGAAGGCCGGGTCGAGATGCGCGCTCTCCGCCAGTTGCCTCAGCCGGGCGATCTGCCGGGCCTCCCGGGCCGGGTCGGCCGGGGGCAGGTGGTGGGCGGCCTTGAGGTGGCCGACCTGCTGGGTGCACTTGAAGCGCTCGGCGAGCATGTGGACGACCGCCGCGTCGATGTTGTCGATGCTCTTGCGCAGGCGGTTCAGTTCCGTGCTCACGGACTCGTCGATGTCCTTCGTGGTCATGGTCAGCGAGCTTAGACGGTGTCCTGTGCGGGGTTCGGCCGTCGGTCCGGCTCGGAGCGCCGGACCGAGCGGAGGGATGGTCGGCGGGTTCTCCGGATCCGGCACCTGGTCGCTCCAGCCGCCCGGGACGTTGCGGCCCTGCTGTTCGCGGAACCGGACCGGTGCCGAGCCGACGCGGCGGGCGAAGAGCCTGGAGAAGTACGCCGGGTCGTCGTAACCCACGCGCCGGGCGACCGCGGCGACCGGCAGGTCCGTGGCGACGAGGAGTTCCTTGGCGCGGCCGAGGCGGATGCCGAGAAGGTAGTCCTTGGGGCTGCAGCCCGCCCCGCGCCGTACCGCCGTACGCAGTTCGGCGGGTGTCATGCCGTGCCGGGCGGCGTGCTCGGCGACGGACAGCGGCTGGAAGGCGTCCCGGGCGAGGGCCTGGAGCACGGGGTCGCCGTCGGGGCTGACATCGGCGCGGGCCCGGCGCAGGGCGACGAGGAGTTCGTGGACGGCGGCTCCGGTCTCGACCTCCAGCAGGGGGTTGTCGCGTCGGGCGGCCCGGACCATCCGGCCCACCGCGGCGCGGGGCCCGGCCGTGTCGGCGAGCGGGACGAGCGGGCGGTCGGGTTCGATGTAGCCGAGTTCGGTGTACGTGGTGGTGGCGGGGCCGGTGAAGTCGACGAAGCTCTCGTCCCAGCCGGTGCCCGGATCGGCGCCGTAGTGGTGCGGGGTGCCGGGGGTCAGCCAGATCAGACTGGGTGCGACGACGGGGATCCGGCGGCCGTCGGGCCCGCCGAACCAGCCGCTGCCGGAATGGACGACGACGGCCACGTGGTGGTCCAGGGTGCGCGGGCCGACCGTCGGCAGGGCGCCGTGCTGCAGCCCCACGCCGAGGCAGACGAGGCCCAGCCGGTGGTGGAGCGGGCTGGGGGTGAAGAAGCGCATCCAGGTGTGATACATCGGCCTTCCTTTCCTCCCCCTCGTCGTGCTGCCCGGTCGGACATCCTTCCTGGTCGGACATGGTGCCTGGTCGGACAGGGTCCGAACAATTGTGTCCAAACAGCAGTGATCTTTGTCCATGGACCGGTCGCTCGCCAGGGGGCGAGGCTTGGGTGCGACATTCCTCCCGGGTTCGCCCGCTCCGTGGTGCGTGCCCTCGTGCGACGGTCGGCATGCCGCGCCGGGACCGCACGTACAGGAGACGACGAGCACGATGGCTGACTTCACCGTGGGGGACGACCACTTCCGGATCGACGGGAAGCCCGTACGGCTGCTGTCGGGTGCCCTGCACTACTTCCGGGTCCACGAGGCGCAGTGGGACCACCGGCTGGCGATGCTGCGCGCCATGGGCCTGAACTGCGTCGAGACGTACGTTCCGTGGAACCTCCACGAGCCGCGTCCCGGCCGGTACCGGGACGTGGGGGCGCTGGGCCGCTTCCTGGACGCGGCGCAGCGGGCCGGACTGTGGGCGATCGTCCGCCCGGGGCCGTACATCTGCGCGGAATGGGAGAACGGGGGGCTGCCGGTCTGGGTGACCGGGCGGTTCGGGCGCCGGGCGCGGACCCGTGACGAGGAGTACCTGGACGCCGTGGAGCGGTGGTTCACGGCACTGCTGCCGCAGGTGGTGCAGCGGCAGATCGGCCGGGGCGGTCCGGTGATCATGGTTCAGGCGGAGAACGAGTACGGGAGCTACGGCACCGACCAGGTCTACCTGCGGCGGGTGGCGGGGATGCTGCGCGAGCTCGGGGTGACCGTTCCGCTGTTCACGTCCGACGGGCCGGAGGACCACATGCTCACGGGGGGTTCCGTGCCGGGGCTGCCGGCCACGGCGAACTTCGGTTCGGGGGCGCGGGAGGCTTTCGAGGTGTTGCGCCGCCATCAGCCGAAGGGGCCGCTGATGTGCATGGAGTTCTGGTGCGGGTGGTTCGATCACTGGGGTGCCGAGCCGGTCGTGCGCGATCCGGAGGAGTCCGCCCGGGCGCTGCGGGAGATCCTGGAGTGCGGGGCGTCGGTGAACATCTACATGGCGCACGGCGGGACGAACTTCGCCGGGTGGGCCGGGGCCAACCGTTCGGGCCCGTTGCAGGACCAGGGCTTCCTGCCGACGGTGACGTCGTACGACTACGACGCGCCGATCGACGAGTACGGACGTCCCACGGAGAAGTTCTGGCGGTTCCGGGAGGTGCTGGCCGAGTACGCGGACGGGCCGCTTCCGGAGCCTGCGCCGGAGCCCGCGCCGCTGGCCGCCCCGGTGCGCGCGGAGTTGACGGACTGGGCCCCGCTCGCCGCCGTGCTGGAGGCGCTGGGCGACGAGGAGCCCGCGCCATTGGGGGTTCCGCCGACGTTCGAGGAGCTCGGGGTCGACCGGGGGCTGGTGCGCTACCAGGTCGCGGTGCCGGGGCCGCGCATCCCGTACGCCCTGGGGACGGTGGGGCTGCGGGACCGGGCCGTGGTGTATGTGGACGGTGTCCGCGCGGGTGTGCTGAGCGAGGAGAACGGCACCCTGGACGAGCCGGTGGCCGGTCCCGCCGAGGTCGAGCTGTGGGTGGAGTCGCTGGGCCGGGTCAACTACGGGCCGCGGCTCGGTGAGCCCAAGGGGATCACGGGCGGGGTGGTGCACGAACGGCAGTATCTGCACGGGGTACGGGCGCGGGCGCTGCGGCTGGAGGCGTTCGAGGAGCCGGACGCGCTGGCCGGGGTGGCGTTCGAGGACATCCGATGTGCCGGGGAGGCCGGGGAAGCGGTGCGGGCCGGGGGTGTCGGCGAGGCGCGGCGTACCGGGTTGTTCCGGGGCACCTTCGAGGTCACGGGCGCGGCGGGCACGGGGCACGCGGGGCTGGAACTGCCGGGCTGGACACGGGGGTTCGTGTGGGTGAACGGTTTCGGCCTGGGCCGGTACTGGTCGAGCGGCCCGCAGCGGACACTGTACGTGCCGGGGCCGGTTCTGCGGGAGGGCGCCAACGAGGTGTGGGTGCTGGAGCTGGAGGACGCGGGCGCCCCGTACGCCGAACTGGGTCCGGGGGTGCCCGTCCGGGCCGCGGACGCCCCGGGGGACGCCCGGATGTGAGCCGGGGTCCAAAACGCGGCACCGGGGCCGGAACGTGATGCCTGGGCCGGGAGCGCGGCATCCGGCACCGGCCCATGGCCCCGGCGGATCGCCGGGACCGGGGCCGGTGCCGGGCCGATGGCCTGGAGCCCGTTCCGGAGCCCCCGTTCGCGGGTACCGGGCCCGGTCGGGCTCCGGGTTCAGGAGCCCCGGCTCACGGACTTACGGACGGACTCACAGCCTTACGGCTTACGGACGTGCAGGTTCCCGGATCAGAGCGTGGACGCGGCCGAGGCGATCTGGGACGCGAAGGTCGAGACCTCGGTGTAGACGCCCGGGTAGCCGGGCCTGGCGCACCCCTGGCCCCAGCTGACGATGCCGACCTGGATCCAGGATCCGGAGTCGTCCTTGCGGAACATGGGACCGCCGGAGTCGCCCTGGCAGGTGTCCACGCCGCCGGTGTCGATCAGACCGGCGCAGATCTCCTCGCCGGGGACGAGGTCGCCGCCGTACGCGGCCTGGCACTCGGCGTCGGAGACGAACGGCACGGTCGCCTTGAGCAGGTAGCGCTGCTGCGAGCCGCCCTCGGTGGCCGCGCCCCAGCCGGCGATGGTGAAGGTGCCGTTGTTGTACGCGGTGCTGGTGGCGATCTTGAGGGTGGGCTGGTCGATCGGCTTGGCCAGCTTGATCAGTGCCCAGTCCTTGCCCGTGCCGTTGTAGCCGGGGGCCTGGAGGACCTTGGTGGACTTGACCTTGATGGCGCTGGAGGACTGCAGGTCGACGACGCCGGCGGTGGCGGTGATGGAGGTGTCGTTGCCCGATCCGTCCACGCAGTGCGCGGCGGTGAGCACGATGTCCTTGGCGTAGAGAGCGCCTCCGCAGCCCATCGACAGCCGAACCATGAACGGGAATTCGCCCTGGGCCGCACGGGTCCCGCCGACGACGGGCGCGGGCGCCGCGGAGGCTCCGGCGGGCTGGAGGCTGACGGCCGCGAGGGCCACGGCGGCCATGACGGAACATCTTTTCAGGGCGCGCAGAAGCTGCTTCAAGGGACTGCCTTCTTTCGTGGGGGGTGTCGTAGGAGATCTCGTGAGGGATCTCCCGATCTCGCGGGGTGTGTCCGCCCTCGCCCGGGGCCCGGCGCACGGGCAGGATCACCCGGTTGGTCATGCTCCCGACAAAGGCATGCTTGGGATTATCGGGAAGCGATCACGACCTCCACAAGGTTCGCTTTTCAGCCAAGATCACCAATGCCCTCGCGGCTACAGTGGAGAGCGGTCGGACGTCGCGGACGGGGGTGGACACGTGGCGGACAGTCGGGGCGGCAGCCGGGCCGGTGGTGGGCCGGTCGTCCACGGTTTCCCTCATCTCGGGACCGTCCGTTCCGCGATCACGGCGCTGTACCGGAGGCTGTCGTACGACGGGGTGCACGGTTACGCCACGAGCCTCGCCGCGGCCGACGTCGCCTTCTTCGACCACGACGACCTGCACCTCGGAGCCCAGCGGGTGGCCCGGGCCGTGGTCCAGCACCTGCGCCTGCCCGACGCCCGGATGATCGTCGCGTTCCGGACCACGGAGCACGCCGCCACGGTCGAACTCACCGCGGGGCCGGAGTACTTCATCGAACTCAACGACCGGTTCCGCACCCACCGCAGGGACGTCGGCGCCGCTCTCTCGCACGAGATCACGCATGTCCTGCTGCACCGGCTCGGCCTGGAGTTCCCGGGGACGCGGGACAACGAGATCCTCACCGACACCGTGACGGTCTACCTCGGCGCGGGCTGGCTGCTGCTGGACGCCTTCCGCGAGGACGCCGTATCCAGCCAGAAGCTCGGCTACCTCACCCCGGAGGAGTTCGGGTACGTCCTCGCCAAGCGGGCGTTCGCCTTCGGCGAGGACCCCTCCCCCTGGTTCACCAGCCCGCAGGCGTACACGGCCTACACGAAGGGGCGCGCGCAGGCCCTGCGTGACAACCGGCAGCCCCCGCTCGCCTCCGCCGGCTGGGCGTCCCGGCACCACTACGCCCGCGACCGGCGGGCCGCCCAGGAGCTTCGCGACGCGCCCGCGTACCCGGCCCCCGACGTCCCGTACGCCTTCGAGAACGGCCCGCGGGGACTCCGGGTCTCCTTCCCCTGCCCCACTTGCCACCAGCGCCTGCGCGTTCCGGTGCGCGGCCGGATGCGGGCCCGGTGCGGACTGTGCCGGACGGTCCTGGACTGCGACACCTGAACGTACGGGCACCGCGGTGGCGGTGTCCTGGCCGGTACGACGGGGTATGGCGAAGTGCGGCAGGGGTGCACCGGCCGGCGGCACACCGCCCTACCCGGCCCCGTACACCGGCCGCGACGCCTCCGCGCGGGCGAGCAGCTTGCGGGCCGTCTCCCCCGCCTCGGCCGGCGCCCACCGGGCCCTGCGGTCCTCGGTGGGGCCGGGGCGCCAGCCCTCCATGACCGTGATGCGCCCGGCCTCCGCCTCGAAGACGCGCCCGGTCACCCCGTCGCTCGCGGCCGAGCCGAGCCACACCACCAGCGGGGACACGTTCTCGGGGGCCATCGCGTCGAACTCCCCCTCCCCCGGCGCCGCCATGGTCTCGGCGAAGGTCCGCTCGGTCATCCGGGTCCGGGCCGCCGGGGCGATCGCGTTGACCTGGACCCCGTACCGCCCCAGCTCCGCGGCGGCGACCAGGGTCAGGCCCACGATGCCGGCCTTCGCGGCGGAGTAGTTGCCCTGGCCGACGCTCCCGAGCAGACCCGCGCCGGAGCCGGTGTTGACGACCCGGGCGACCGGTGGACGGCCCGCCTTGGCCTCGGCCCGCCAGTGCCGGGCGGCCTGACGCAGCGGCAGGAAGTGGCCCTTAAGGTGGACCCGCATCACCGCGTCCCAGTCGTCCTCGTCCAGGTTCACCAGCATCCGGTCGCGCAGGAATCCGGCGTTGTTGACCAGGGTGTCCAGCCGCCCGAAGGTCTCCAGCGCGGAGGTGACCAGTGACGCGGCCCCTTCCGCGGTGGCGATGTCGCCGGTGTGGGCGACCGCCTCGCCGCCCGCCGCCGAGATCTCGTCGGCCACCTGCCGGGCCGGGCCGTCCGATCCCCCGGCTCCGTCGGCACCGACACCGAGATCGTTGACCACGACCCGTGCCCCTTCGGCGGCGAACGCGAGCGCGTGCGCCCGGCCGAGCCCGCGCCCGGCACCGGTCACGACCACCACCCGCCCGGCACACAGCCCCCTCTCGGCCCGCTCCGTCCGATCCGCCCGCCTCGCTCGCTCGGGTCGTGCCGCGCCGTATCCGTCCCTGCTCGTGGCCATCGCACCTCTTCCCTGTTGGCGATGCGGGGGCAGACTGCTACCTTCCACACCTAACAAATGTTTGGTGGAAAGGTAGCTGATTCGCTCATGGGTGTCTCCACCACAAGCCCGGACAAGGGCATCCGCCTGATCACGGTCGACCACCCGCCCGTCAATGCGCTGCCCGTGCGGGGCTGGTACGACCTCGCCGACGCCCTGCGCGCGGCGGGGCGCGACCCGGAGGTCCGTTGTGTCGTCCTGACCGCCGCAGGGCGCGGTTTCAACGCGGGCGTCGACATCAAGGAGATGCAGCGCGACACCGGACACGACGCCCTGATCGGCGCCAACCGCGGCTGCTACGAGGCGTTCTCGGCGGTGTACGAGTGCGAGGTGCCGGTCGTCGCCGCGGTGCACGGCTTCTGTCTCGGCGGCGGCATCGGGCTGGTCGGCAACGCGGACGCGATCGTCGCGAGCGAGGACGCCACGTTCGGCCTGCCCGAGCTGGACCGGGGCGCGCTGGGTGCGGCGACCCATCTCGCCCGGCTCGTGCCGCAGCACCTGATGCGCGCGCTGTACTACACCTCGCGCACCGCCACCGCCGCCGAGCTGCACTCCCACGGATCGGTCTGGAAGGTCGTCCCGCGCGAAGAACTCCTGGACGCGGCGATGGAGTTGGCGGGCGAGATCGCCGGCAAGGACGGATATCTGATCCGGCTGGCCAAGGCCGCCATCAACGGCATCGACCCGGTCGACGTCCACCGCAGCTACCGCTTCGAACAGGGCTTCACCTTCGAGGCCGGTCTCAGCGGTGCCGCCGGCCGGGTCCGTGACACCTTCGGCAGGGAGGCACGACCGTGACCGGAACCGACCCCAGGGCCACAGCCGGGACCGGCCCCGCCCCCGCCGCAGGGACCGAAACCGGGGCCGGCCCGGACGCGAGGACCGACAAGAGCATGACCGCGCGCGAGGTCGTCTCCCGCCTCTCCAGCGGGATGACGATCGGCATCGGAGGCTGGGGCTCGCGCCGCAAACCGATGGCCCTGGTACGGGAGTTGCTGCGTTCCGACGTCACCGATCTCACCGTGGTCTCCTACGGCGGCCCCGATGTCGGCCTGCTCGCCGCCGCCGGCCGGATCCGCAAGCTGGTCGCGGCCTTCGTCACGCTCGACTCGATCCCGCTCGAACCGCACTTCAGGGCGGCCCGCCAGCGCGGCGCGTTCGAACTGATGGAGCTCGACGAGGCCATGCTCATGTGGGGGCTGCACGCCGCCGCGAACCGACTGCCGTTCCTCCCCGTCCGCGCCGGTATCGGTTCGGACGTGATGCGGGTCAACCCCACGCTGCGCACGGTCACTTCACCGTACGCGGACGGCGAGGAGTTCGTCGCGATGCCCGCCCTGCGGATGGACGCGGCGCTGGTCCACATGAACCGCGCCGACCGGTTCGGCAACGGCCAGTACCTGGGCCCCGACCCGTACTTCGACGACCTGTTCTGCGAGGCCGCCGACACCGCGTACGTCTCCTGCGAACGCCTCGTGGAAACCGCCGAGTTGACCGAGAAGGCCGCGCCGCAGACCCTCCTCGTGAAACGGCACTACGTCACCGGGGTGGTCGAGACGCCCAACGGCGCGCACTTCACCTCCTGCGCGCCCGACCACCCCCGCGACGAGTCGTTCCAGAAGGCGTACGCCACCGCCGCCGCCGACCCCGCCGCCTGGGCGGAGTTCGGCGACCGCTTCCTGCCCGCGCACGGCGACGAGAAGAGCTATCAGGCGGCCGTCCGGACCTGGCACGAGGAGCAGCAGTGACCACGGATCGCACCACGGACCGCACGACGGCCGAAGCGGCCGACCGAGCCCCCGCCGGCACCGGCGCGCCCCCCGCCACCCGGGCCGAGTACTGCGTGATCGCCTGCGCCGACGCCTGGCGGGGCGACGGCGAGGTACTGGCCAGTCCGATGGGCGCCGTCCCGTCCATCGGCGCGCGGCTCGCCCGGCTCACCTTCGCCCCCGATCTGCTGCTCACCGACGGCGAGGCGCTGATCGTCGGCCCGGACGGCACACCGGAGGGCTGGCTGCCCTACCGTCAGCACCTCTCCATGGTCACGGGCGGCAGGCGTCACGTGATGATGGGGGCGAGCCAGCTCGACCGGTTCGGCAACCAGAACATCTCCTGCATCGGCGACTGGCACCGGCCCGACCGGCAGCTGCTCGGGGCGCGCGGCGCACCCGTCAACACCCTGAACAATCCAGTGAGTTACTGGGTTCCCCAGCACTCCCGCCGGGTCTTCGTCGAGCGTGTCGACATGATCTGCGGCGTCGGGTACGACAGCGCGGCGGCGGCCGGTCCGTCGGCGCGGCGCCACCACGGCCTCCGGCGTGTCGTCACCGATCTCGCCGTTCTCGACTTCGCGACCCCAAACCACTCGATGCGCCTGGTCTCGCTGCACCCGGGCGTCACCGTCGAACAGGTCCGCGCGGCCACCGGATTCACGCTCGTCGTCGCGCGGGAGGGCGTCCCGGCCACCCGGGAACCCACCGCCGCGGAGCTGCGCCTGATCCGCGAGGTCATCGACCCGGCGGGCGCCCGGAACCGCGAAGTGCGGGTCTGATGCGGACCGCGCTCACCGAACTCGTCGGTGTCCGCCACCCCGTCGTGCAGACCGGCATGGGATGGGTCGCGGGCCCCCGGCTGGTCTCCGCCACGGCCCGTGCCGGAGCGCTCGGCATCCTGGCCTCCGCGACGATGACACCGGAGCGGCTGCGGGAGGCGGTGCGCGAGGTCAAGTCCCGTACGGACGAGCCGTTCGGCGTCAATCTGCGGGCCGACGCCGGGGACGCGCGCGAGCGGGTACGGATCATCATCGACGAGGGCGTGAAGGTGGCGTCCTTCGCGCTGGCCCCCTCGAAGGACCTGATCGCCGAGCTGAAGGACGCGGGGGTGGTCGTCATCCCGTCGATCGGTGCCCGGCGCCATGCGGAGAAGGTGGCGGCGTGGGGCGCGGACGCGGTGGTCGTGCAGGGCGGCGAGGGCGGCGGCCACACCGGCGACGTCGCGACCACGGTGCTGCTGCCGCAGGTGGTCGACGCGGTGGACATCCCGGTGATCGCGGCGGGCGGATTCCACGACGGCCGCGGCCTGGTCGCGGCGCTGGCGTACGGGGCGGCGGGCATCGCCATGGGCACGCGGTTCCTGCTGACGTCGGACTCGACGGTGCCGGACGCGGTGAAGGCCCGCTACCTGGCCGCGGGCGTCAAGGACGTCACGCTCACCACGGCGGTGGACGGGCTGCCGCACCGGATGCTGCGTACGGAGATGGTCGCCTCGCTGGAACGCGCGGGCCGGGTACGGGCGCTGGCCCAGGCGGTGCGCCGGGCGGCGGGCTTCCGGCGGATCTCCGGCCTCGGCTGGCCCCGGATGGTGCGCGACGGTCTCGCCATGAGGCACGGCAAGGACCTTTCCTGGAGCCAGGTCTTGCTCGCCGCCAACACCCCGATGCTGCTGAAGGCGTCCATGGTCGACGGTCGCACCGATCTCGGCGTGATGGCGTCGGGGCAGGTGGCCGGGGTGATCGAGGATCTGCCCAGCTGCGCGGAGCTGGTGGAACGGGTGATGGCGGAGGCCCATGCGGCCCTGGGCACGGTGACACGCGCCTTGGCTCCGTCCCCCGAGGCACCGCCCCGGCCCTCACCCCCGCCGGGCGACGGAGCGGCGGTGCGGTGACCACGACGGTGGCCGTGACCGGGCGCACCGCGGTCACGGCCGCGGTCGCCGCACCTCGCCCGCGTGTGCGCCCGGACGTCTCGGCACGTCCCCCGTACGCCTCCGCGCGTGCGCCCCGGGCGTCTCGGCACGGCCCCCGCACACCTCCGCGCGTCTCCGCACGTGGCGTGTACGGGGGCGACGGCTACGCGGCCCGGCGGCCACGCCCCGTCCGCTCGGCGCCACCGTTCCCGGCACCGGCCCGGGTCCGGGAGCGCCCGGCACCGGCCGCGCGGGAGGAACCGCCGCCGGTGGAGCCGCCCGAGCCCCGGCGCTCGCCGTCCCCGGCACCCCGGCGCTCGCCGCCTCCGGAGACCCGGCCCGTGCCGTCGCCGCCCCGGCCGGTGCCACCGCGGCGGCGACGGCGCCCGCCCGAAGAGGTGCCGGAACCGCCCGGCTCGGCACCGCCGGACCGGGTGCGCTGCTTCGGCGGGGTGACCGGCTGGGGAACCTCGATGACGACCGCGACCCCGGACGGTTCCCGGGCTCCGGTGATCCGTACGAGTTCCTCGTCGCCGGAACGGACCCGGGTGGTGCGCGGGGAGATGCCCGCGTCGGCCATCAGCCGGTTCATCTCCCGCTTCTCCTCGGGGAGCACCAGGGTGACGACGCTGCCGGACTCACCGGCCCGCGCCGTGCGCCCGCCCCGGTGGAGGTAGTCCTTGTGGTCGGTCGGCGGGTCCACGTTCACGACCAGGTCGAGGTCGTCGACGTGGATGC
The DNA here is from genome assembly GCF_042892615.1 of Streptomyces sp. NPDC001750. NCBI lineage: Bacteria > Bacillati > Actinomycetota > Actinomycetes > Kitasatosporales > Streptomycetaceae > Streptomyces > Streptomyces sp. NPDC001750. The sequence goes on from NZ_JBIAUE010000004.1 coordinate 29,409, forward strand.
CGCGTGCCGCCACGTTCGTCGCGACGAGGGCGGTGACCTGGCCGTTCTTGAACTGGTCCAGTGTCCGGTTGCGCTGCGGCTGCGAGCGCCCGCCGTGCAGGGCCGCGGCCCGTACCCCGTTGGCGAGCAGCCGCTTGGCGAAGCGGTCGGCGGACCGCTTGGTGTCCACGAACATGATCACCCGGCCGTCGCGGGCGGCGATCCGGATGGCGACGGCCTTCTTGTCCGTCTCGTCGGCCACGTGCAGCACATGGTGTTCCATCGTGGTGACCGCGCCCGCGGACGGGTCGACCGAGTGCACGACGGGATCGGTGAGGAACATCCTGACCAGCCGGTCGATGTTCGCGTCGAGCGTCGCGGAGAACAGCATCCGCTGACCGCCCGGCTCGACCTGCTTGAGCAGCGCCACGACCTGCGGCATGAAGCCCATGTCGGCCATCTGGTCGGCCTCGTCGAGAACGGTGACGGCGACCTGGTCGAGGCGGCAGTCCCCGCGTTCGATGAGGTCCTTCAGCCGGCCCGGCGTGGCGACGAGCACCTCGGCGCCCCGTCGCAGCGCGAGGGACTGCCGGTTGATCGACATACCGCCGACCACGGTCGCCAGGCGCAGATGTACGGAGGTGGCGTACGGCGTCAGCGCGTCGGTGACCTGCTGGGCGAGCTCGCGGGTCGGGACGAGGACCAGCGCGAGAGGCGCCCGCGGCTCGGCACGCCGCCCGGCGGTACGGGTCAGCAGCGCGAGGCCGAAGGCGAGGGTCTTGCCGGATCCGGTGCGACCGCGGCCGAGGATGTCCCGGCCGGCCAGCGAGTTCGGCAGCGTGGCGCCCTGGATCGGGAAGGGATCGGTGACCCCCTGCGCCGCCAGGGTCTTCAGCAGGGCCGCCGGCATGTCCAGTTCGGCGAACGCCTCGACGGCGGGCAGTGCGGGAGTCAGGGTCTCGGGCAGGGCGAACTCTCCCTGCGGCGGCATGGCCCTGCGACGGGACGACGCCTTGCCTGCACCCTTGGCGGCCGCCTTCGCCGGGGCCGTGCCGCGCCCCCTCGACGGGCGATTGCGGGCGGGGCGGTCCTGGCGTTCGGAGCGGGTCATACGGAATTGCCCTCCTGGGGATTCCTGGAATTTCCCAGGACCCCGGGGGAACTGCCGGGACCGCTGGGAACACGACGTGATGGGACGACGGACCGCGTGAGCGGGCCCGGGGCCACGGGGACAGCACAAGCCGGGACCCGCACCTCGACGGTGCGGGCCCCGGCTGCGGGTTGCGCGTCCGACGGTCAGGCCGGGACGATGTTCTCCGCCTGCGGGCCCTTCTGGCCCTGCGTCACGTCGAACGTGACCTTCTGGCCCTCGTGAAGCTCACGGAAGCCGGTGGCGCTGATGTTGGAGTAGTGGGCGAAGACGTCGGCGCCGCCGCCGTCCTGCTCGATGAAGCCGAAGCCCTTTTCCGAGTTGAACCACTTCACGGTTCCAGTGGCCATGTCATTCTCCTCAAGAGGTGCAGTGCCGGAAATCCGCACTTCACGAATTCCGCGTCGCCGCATTGAGCCCCATCCGGAGAAAGCCGGAAAACAATAATGCGCCCGACGAAGCATTCCCGTCAGGCGCACATCATGTTCATGGGTACCAAAACTGCAACGCGGCAACCGTAGCACGTTCCGCCGGCCGCGGCGGGGACGCGCCACGCCGCGGCCGGCGGATTCCGGCCCGGGCCGGAGGAAATCAGAGCCGTTCGATGATCGTCACGTTCGCCTGACCGCCGCCCTCGCACATGGTCTGGAGCCCGTAGCGGCCCCCGGTGCGCTCCAATTCGTGGAGCAGCGTCGTCAACAATTTCGCACCGGTTGCGCCGAGCGGGTGACCCAGAGCGATCGCGCCCCCGTTGACGTTCACCCGGTCGGGGTCGGCTCCGGTCTCCTTCAGCCAGGCCAGGACCACCGGGGCGAAAGCCTCGTTGATCTCGATCAGGTCCATGTCGTCGATGGTCATGCCGGTCTTCGCGAGCGCGCGGGCGGTGGCCGGGATCGGGGCGGACAGCATGCGGATCGGGTCCTCGCCGCGCACGGAGAGATGGTGGACGCGGGCACGCGGAGTGAGGCCGTGCTCGGCCACGGCGCGTTCGGAGGCCAGCAGTACGGCGGCCGCCCCGTCGGATACCTGCGAGGAGCAGGCCGCGGTGATCGTGCCGCCCTCCATGACCGGCTTCAGCGCGGCCATCTTCTCCAGGGTGGTGTCGCGGCGCGGGCCCTCGTCGGTGGTGACGTCGCCCACGGCGACGGTCTCGCGCGCGAAGCGGCCCTCGTCGATGGCGCGGAGCGCGCGCCGGTGGGAGCGCAGGGCGAACTCCTCCATGTCGAGGCGGCTGATGCCCCACTTCTCGGCGATGAGCTGGGCACCGTGGAACTGGTTGACCGGCGCGTCGCCGTACCGGGCGCGCCAGCCCTCGCTGCCCGCGTACGGCCCCTCCGTCAGGCCGAGCGGTGCGGCGGCCTGGCGTGAGGCGAAGGCGATCGGGATCTGCGTCATGCTCTGCACGCCTCCCGCGACGACCAGGTCCTGGGTGCCGGAGAGCACTCCCTGGGCGGCGAAGTGCACGGCCTGCTGGGAGGAGCCGCACTGGCGGTCGACGGTGACGCCGGGGACCTCCTCGGGCAGTCCGGCCGCCAGCCAGCAGGTGCGGGCGATGTCGCCCGCCTGCGGCCCCACGGTGTCGAGGCAGCCGAGGATCACGTCGTCGACGGCCGCCGGGTCGATCCCGGCCCGCTCGACGAGGGCCCTCAGGGCGTGGGCGCCGAGGTCGGCGGGGTGGATCCCGCCGAGGCCGCCCCCGCGCCTGCCGACCGGGGTGCGTACCGCTTCGATCACGTATGCCTCGGCCATGACTGCCACTCCTTCACGGGGCTCACGGGTTCGGGTCCGCCCAGGGGTCAGGTGTCCAGGGCGATGCCGTCCAGGACCATCGAGAGGTACTGACGGGCGATCTCGTCGGGGCTGTGCTGTCCGCCGGGCCGGTACCAGGAGGCCGCGACCCAGACGGTGTCGCGGACGAACCGGTAGGTGAGGCGGATGTCGAGGTCGGCGCGGAAGGTCCGGTCGGCGACACCGCGTTCCAGCGTGCCGAGCCACGCCTGCTCGAACTCGCGCTGGGAGTCGACGAGGTACTGGAAGCGCGGCTGGGTCGCCAGGTGCTTGGACTCCTTCTGGTAGATGGCGACGGCGGCGCGGTGCCGGTCGATCTCCCGGAAGGACTCGGTGACGAGGGCCTCGATGGTCTCCCGGGGGTCGAGTCCGGCGGCGAGCACCGCCTCGTAGCCCTCCCGGAGCTCGGTGAGGAAGGTCGAGAGGATCTCGTCGATCATCGACTCCTTGGAGTCGAAGTGGTAGTAGAGGCTGCCCGCGAGCATCCCCGCCGCGTCCGCGATCCTACGGACGGTGGTGGCGTTGTATCCCTGCGCGGCGAACACCTCGGCGGCGGTGTCGAGCAGTTCGCGGCGGCGCTCGGGCGAGGGGGTCACCTGGGGCTTCTTCTTGATAGGCACCTGCCCATTCTCCGCCCGCGGCCCCCTGCCCCGGGCGTCGCGGGCTCGGTGGCGGCCGTCCGCTCCGACGGGCTCTCAGGCACGCTGGCTGCTCACCGCGACGACCTCGCCCGTCATGTACGAGGAGTAGCCGCTGGCGAGGAAGACGATGACGTTGGCGACCTCCCACGGTTCGGCGTACCGGCCGAACGCCTCCTTCTCGGTCAGTTCGTCGAGGAGTTCGGCGGAGGTGACCTTCACCAGGTGCGGGTGCATGGCGAGGCTGGGGGCGACGGCGTTGACGCGTACGCCGTACTCGGCGGCCTCGATCGCGGCGCACCGGGTGAGCGCCATGACGCCCGCCTTGGCCGCCGCGTAGTGGGCCTGGCCGCTCTGGGCGCGCCAGCCGACGACGGAGGCGTTGTTGACGACGACGCCGCCGCGCCCCGCCGACCGCAGCGAGCGCAGGGCGGCCCGGGTGCAGCGGAAGGTGCCGTTCAGGGTGACGTCGAGGACCTTGGTCCACTGCTCGTCGGTCATCTCGGTGAGCGGCGCGGTGCCGCCGAGGCCGGCGTTGTTGACGACGACGTCGAGTCCGCCGTGGGTGCGTTCGGCGAGCGCGAGAAGGGCTTGGACCTGCGCCTCGTCGGTGACGTCGCAGGGCAGTGCGGCGACGCGGTCGGCGCCGAACTCCTCGGCGAGGGCGCGCTCCGTCTCGCCGAGGCGGCGGGCGTGCGCGTCCCCGATGACGACGCGGGCGCCCTCCTCCAGGAATCTGCGGGCGGTGGCGCCGCCGATTCCGGTGCCCGCGGCGGCGGTGACCACCGCGCTCCGGCCGGCCAGCAGCCCGTGTCCGGGTTCGTACTGCGGTGCGCTCACGCCCGTGCCTCCTCGGTCCCGGTCCGCGGGGTTCTCGACGGTGCCCAGCCCGTACGTTAACCTACCAAACACTTGTTAGGGAAGGATGAGCCGATGCCCGATGCCCACGACACGTCCGCCGGTCGTCCCCACACCGACACCGGCACCCACGGCCGGACCGGCACCGACACCGACGAGGTCGTGCTGTACGAGCGACGGGGCCCCGTCGCGTACGTGACGCTGAACCGCCCGCGCTACCGCAACGCGCAGAACTCGGCGATGACCTACGCCCTGGACGCCGCGTTCTACCGGGCCGCCGAGGACTCCGAGGTGAAGGTCGTCGTGCTGGGCGGTGCCGGGGACCACTTCTCGGCGGGCCACGACATCGGCTCCCCCGGGCGCGACGCCCACCTGCCGTTCCGGCGCCGGGCGGGGCTGTGGTGGGACCACTCCGACAAGGCGGGCGCGGAGAGTCGCTTCGCCCGTGAGTCGGAGGTGTATCTCGGCATGTGCAGGCGTTGGCGCGAACTGCCGAAGCCGGTCGTCGCCGCCGTCCACGGGGCGTGCGTGGCGGGCGGGCTGATGCTCGCCTGGGTCTGTGACCTGATCGTGGCGAGCGAGGACGCCTTCTTCGCCGATCCGGTGGTCCGGATGGGCATCCCCGGTGTCGAGTACTTCGCGCACCCGTGGGTGATGCCGCCCCGGATCGCGAAGGAGTTCCTGTACACCGGCGACCGGATGAGTGCCCGCCGCGCCTATGAGATCGGCATGGTGAACAAGGTGGTGGCGCGCGACGGACTCGCCGCCGCCACGGAGGAGCTTGCCCTCCGGATCGCGCGGATGCCGCGTCTGGGGCTGGCGCTCACCAAGCGCGCGGTCAACCAGGCCGAGGACCTCCAGGGGCTGCACACCGGCCTCGACTCGGTCTTCGGGCTGCACCACCTGGCGCACGCGCACAACGCGGAGACGGCGGCGGACCCGCTCGGCGGCATGGACGTTGCCTCGATGAAGCGGGCGGGGAATACGGAACCGCCGGAGACCGCGGGGACAAGGGGACGGACGGGCGCGGCGGGAGGGGCGGAGGGCTGATGGACCTCTCGTACACCGTCGACGAGGAGGCGTTCCGGGCCGAGGCCCGGACATGGCTGCGGGCCCACGTGCCCGACGAGCCGCTGCCGTCGCTGGAGACCGCCGAGGGCTTCGCCGCGCACCGGGAGTGGGAGGCGCGGCTGCACGCGGACCGCTGGTCGGTCGTCTCCTGGCCGCGCGCGTACGGCGGGCGGGGCCGCGGCCTCTTCCACTGGCTGGCCTTCGAGGAGGAGTACTACGCGGCCGGCGCACCCGGCCGGGTCTCGCAGAACGGCATCCATCTGCTGGCCCCGACCCTCTTCGACCACGGCACCGAGGAGCAGCGGGCCCGGATCCTGCCGTCGATGGCGAGCGGCGAGGTGATCTGGGCGCAGGCGTGGTCCGAGCCGGAGGCGGGCTCGGACCTGGCGTCGCTGCGGTCGCGGGCGGTGCGCACGGAGGGCGGCTGGCTGCTGTCGGGGCAGAAGACCTGGTCCTCGCGGGCGGCGTTCGCGGACCGGGCGTTCGGCATCTTCCGTACGGACCCGGGGGCCGCGAAGCCGCACCACGGGCTGACGTATCTGATGTTCGACCTGGCGGCGCCGGGGGTGACGGTGCGTCCGATCGGGAGGCTGGACGGCAAACCGGCCTTCGCGGAACTCTTCCTGGACGAGGTGTTCGTGCCGGACGAGGACGTCATCGGGGAGTCGGGGCAGGGCTGGCGCATCGCCATGGCGGCGACGGGCGCCGAGCGGGGGCTGACGCTCCGCTCCCCCGGCCGCTTCCTGGCCGCCGCGGACCGGCTGGCCGCGCTGTGGCTCGACCGGGGCGACCCGTCCGACTCCGCGCTGGGCGACCGGGTGGCGGACGCGGTGATCGGGGCGCGCGCGTACCAGCTGTTCACCTGCGCGGGCGCGTCACGGTTCGCGGCGGGGTCGGCCGTCGGCGCCGAATCGAGCCTCAACAAGGTGTTCTGGTCCGAGTACGACATCGCGCTGCACGAGACGGCGCTCGATCTGCTGGGCCCGGACGCGGAACGGGCGGACTCCGCATGGGCCGAGGGATACGTCTTCTCGCTCGCCGGCCCCATCTACGCGGGCACCAACGAGATCCAGCGCGACATCATCGCCGAGCGTCTGCTGGGCCTGCCGAAGGGACGGCGCTGATGCGTTTCCTCCTCGACGACGAGCAACGGGACTTCGCCCGCTCGCTGGACGCCATGCTGACGGCGGCCGGTACCCCGTCGGTGGTACGGGCCTGGGCCGCGGGGGACTTCGGGCCGGGGCGGGCGCTGTGGGGGCGCCTGGCGGAGGCCGGGGTGTTCGCGCTGGCGGTACCGGAGGAGTACGGGGGCGTGGGGCCGCTCCCGGTCGAACTGGCCGTCGCTTTCACCGAGTTGGGGCGGCACGCGGTGCCGGGGCCGGTGGTGGAGACGGCCGCGGCGGGGGTGCTGCTGGCGGGTGTGGGGGGCGCGGCGGCGAAGGAATGGCTGCCGCGTCTGGCGTCCGGCACGGCGTCGGCGACGTTGCGGGTGGACGGGTACGGACCGTACGCGCTGGACGCGGACGCGGTGGACGCCGTGTTCACGGTGACCGGTGACGTGTTGTGGTCGGCGCCGGGTCCGGGGGCGCTCTCGCCGTCGTCGGACCCGGCCCGGCGGCTGCTGAGCCCCCCGCCGGGCGGAGACGTCCTGGCGTCCGGGCCCGGGGTGGTCCGGGCGGCGGCGCGGGCCGGGCAGTGGGCGGCGTTCGCGACGGCGGCGCAGGCGCTGGGCACGGGCGAGGCGCTGCTCGGAGCCACGGTCGATCACGTGAAGCGGCGTTCCCAGTTCGGCACGGCCATCGGGTCCTTCCAGGCGGTCAAGCACCGGCTCGCGGATGTGCTGACCGGGCTGGAGTTCGCCCGTCCGCTGCTGTACGGGGCCGCGCTCGCGCTCGCCGAGCGGGCGCCGGACGCCGACGCCCAGGTGGCGGCGGCCAAGGTGAGCGCGGGCGAGGCGGGGTACGCGGCGGCGCGCGCGGCGCTCCAACTGCACGGCGCGGTGGGCTACACGCAGGAGCTCGACCTGTCGCTGTGGCTGCGCAAGGCGCGTCCGTTGCGGGACGCGTGGGGGACGCCGGGGGCCTGCCGGGCGCGGGTGCTGGCGGGGCTCGCGGACTCCTCCCGCGCGCCGCGGGGAGCGACGGGAGAAGCCTGAGCGGCCCGGACGGTCAGGTCTCGTACGGGGTGCCGTCGGAGGGCCGGTGGATGGTGCGCACCGGTGCCCCGGGCCGCCACACCCGCAGCACCATTTCGCCGGAGTCCAGGTTGGTCAGGACCACCTCGCCCAGTTCCGCGCGGAAGAGCTGGAACGGCTCCGGCGGTTTCGCCTCCTCGGTGAAGCGGGCCAGGAACGCGGGATCGGTCACCTCCACCGCCCGGCCGGAGACCCGGACGTCGCCGTCCGCCAGCTCCGCGTCCGGCCCCGGATTGGCCTGCACGGCGAAGCGCGGATCGCGCAGCAGGTCCAGCGCCTTGCGCGAGTCGGGCATCATGCCGAGCAGCAGCTCGCCGAAGCGGAAGTCCACCTCCAGTCCGGTGACCCGCGGCGCACCGTCCTTGCGGAGGGTGGCCAGGACGTGGTGCCGGTACAGCCCGAAGCGGGTCCGGACGGTGTCGGCGAAGGCGGGGTGGGCGGCCTCGAACGCCGCCCAGGAATTCCGTGGGGTCGATGTCATGGGGACAGGAAATCCGGGAAACCCGACATCCTCTGTCCGTTTTCCTGGCCGGCCTGCGGCCGACCCTCTGAACTCCCTGTGTCGCCCGACAGGGGCTCCTCCGCCTGTCGGGCGACACGTACGCCGCGGGCGCGCGATGACCCCGGCGGAGTTCAGGCCGCGTTCGCCCCGGCGGGCCGCTCCTCGCCGCGAGTGGAATCCGGCGCGGGGGCCGTGCGCAGGGTGAGCAGTGACCCAAGTGCGCCGACGGCGGCGAGGGCTGCCGAGCCGAGGAAAGCGGCGGAGAACCCGTCGGTGAGCGCGCCGGGGTTGCCGAGTTCGCGCGCGCCGTACGCCGCGGACACGGCCGTCATCGCGGCCAGCCCGAGAGCGGAGCCGACCTGGTAGCTGGTGTTGACGATGCCGGAGGCCAGGCCGCCTTCTTCGGGGCGCGCACTGGACAGTGCGGTACCGAGGGAGGGGATGAATGCCAGCGACATGCCGACCGCGGCCAGCAGGGAGGCGGGCAGGACATCGACCCAGAAGGTGCCCTCCGGCCGGGCGAAGGACAGCCACAGCATGCCTGCCGCGAGGGCCAGCAGGCCGGTGACGATCAGCGGCTTGGCCCCGAAGCGGGCCATCAGGCGGGGCGCCAGGACGATCATCATGATCATGATGGCGACCGTCATGGGCAGCAGGGCCGCGCCGGAGGCGAAGGCTCCCAGTCCCAGGACCTGCTGGAGGTAGAGGTTGAGGAAGAACCACATCGGGATCCACGCGGCGGCCATCAGCAGCTGTGCGATGTTCGCTCCGGCCAGGTTGGGGGCCCGCCAGATACCCAGCCGCATCAGCGGCTCGCGGCGCTTGGACTGGATGGCGACGAACGCGGCGATCAGGGCCACGCCGGCCAGAAGTACGAGCCAGGTCCGGGCCGAGCCCCAGCCGGTTTCGGGGGCGCGGACGATGGCGTAGACGGCGGTGGCCAGTCCCACGGTGACGGTGACCGCTCCCGCGAAATCGACGGAGCCGCGGCGGACTGGGGCCGAGGGCATGACAGCCGGGGTGGCAACCAGCACGACCAGGGCGATCGGGATGTTGATGTAGAACACCCAGGGCCAGCTGGCGTACTCGGTGATGACGCCGCCGAGGAAGACGCCGGCGGTACCGCCTGCTGGGGCCGCGGCGCCATACAGGGCCAGCGCCTTGGTCAGCTCCTTGGGGCGGGCACCGAAGAGCATCATCAGCAGAGTCAGGGCGGACGGGGCGATCAGCGCGGCACCGACGCCCTGCAGGGCACGGCCGGTCAGTTCGACCCAGACCTCGGAGGCGAGGCCGGCGACCAGGGATCCCGCGGCCATCACGGTCCAGCCGACAACGAAGATCCGCTTGGCGCCGAACAGATCGGACAGCCGGCCGCCGAGCAGGAGAAGCCCGCCGAAGGCAATGACGTAGGCGTTGAACACCCAGGACAGGCCCTCCTGGGAGAAGCCCAGGTCAACCTGCATCTTGGGGAGAGCCACACCGATTATGGACGTGTCCATGATGACCGCGAACTGGGCCAGGGCTATGACTGCGAGCGCCGTCCAGCGGCGCGGACCGGGAGGGGCGGTTGGGGTCGACACAACTATCTCCTATACCGGAGGGGGGTATGTTTCCGAGTCAGCAATATACCCCCCTCGGGTATACAGGCAAGTGTGTTCTTTCCCGGGAGGGGAGATCGCGAGAAGGCACAAAGCTCCGAGACGGAGCAGCGCGGCTGCGGCACCGGCGCCCGAAAACGGCAAGGTCGAACCGCACGGGCCGGACCACCGCCGGCCACGACCGCCCTTCATCGCCCAACTGGCGTCCGCGCACGCATACAGCGACGGGGAAGAAAGGGTCGAGATCTCGGCGGCCGGACGTCTCGCACGGCAATGGGCGCCACGCCGCGGGCGATGCGGCGGGTCGTGAGGGCGATGACTGCCCAGGCGACCAGGATCCCGGAGTGCCGGATGAGCCGTGCCGAGGAGCCGGTCGGCCAGGCGGAAGGCGCTTCCCCGCACGACACGAGCCCGAAGTACGGCCCGGTGACACAGTGCGGGCCCGTCGGCACGCCGTCGGCGCCGGGGAAAGCACCGCCGGCCGGGGTTCCTCGAAGGGGCCGCGCCGACCGACTGAAGGGCTTGGTCCTGACGCGATACCCCCAACCGCATGTCCACGGAGGTCGCATGTCTACGGATGTCGCGCGTCGCGACCGGCCCCGGGCCGACCGCTGCCACGGGTGGTGGCGGTCAGTGCTGGTGCCCGCCGCGCTCATCGGTGTCCGCCGTCTCCGGCGTGGCGGACTTTCCAGTCTGGACGGTGAAGGCCGCGGTGCGGACGGTGCCCTTGTGCTTGAAGTCCAGGAAGAGGCGGTAGCTGCCCGCACTGGGCACGGTGGTGCTGAAGGAGATGCCAGGGCCGGGCTTGGTGGTGCCGTCGCCGGGTTCACCGTTGGGGTGGACGTGGAGGTAGGCGAGGTCGCCGGAGCGCAGGGCGACCAGGTGGCCGTAGGCGCCGAGGTAGGGCTGCAGGTCGGTGACCGGGCGGCCGTTGCGGCTGACACCGAGGAGGACGTCGGACGTCTTGCCCGGGGTCAGGTCGGCGTCGAGGGTGACGGTGTAGCCGTCGACGGTGGTACTGGCGGCCGGCACGGGCAAGGAGGCGGCCTCGTAGGGGCCGGAGGCCGCGAGGTCGGCGCCCAGAGTGAGGTTGGGCGCGTTGTCGGCGGCCGGAGTGAAGTCGGCGAAGACGCGGTAGGAGCCGGCGGCGGGCACGGTGACGGGGGCGCTCCAGGTGCCGTCGGAGGCTCGGGTGGGGTGAAGGTGCCGGTAGGTGACCAGGTCACGCGAGGCGAGGATGAGATGCAGTTCCTTGCCGTGCTCACGCTGGAACGAGGTGACCTGCCGCCCCTGCTGATCGCGGATGGCGAAGCGGAGCCCGCTCTCTTCTCCCGCGACGACGCGGGGGGTTTTCAGGTCGAGGGTGTATCCGGCCCGGGAGACCTCCAGGCCTGCGGGCGTCGCGTCCGCCCGGCCGCTGTCGCGATCCGGGGCTGGCGACTTGTCATGCGCCGCATGGGCCGCCGGTTGCGGCTCCTGGTGGATGGGGCCGACCGCCGCACCGACGCCGTAGGCGGCACCGAAGGTCGCCGCGACCGCGGCGGCAAAAGCAGTGATCTTTACGCCCGTGTTCATGAGGGGCCCTTTCTCTGCGGTGTCGCGCCTTCCGCGACGAACACCCTCGACTGTATACCCCCCTAGGGTATAAGTGAGAACGTCGGAGGTGCATTTGGCAAAGATACCGCCAGGGGGTATACATGGAGGATCAACAACAGTACCCCCCTGGGGTACCGACTCGCATCCTTCAGGAGGAACCCATGTCCTGCTGCACCCCCGACGGCAGCTGCTCCACCGACACCGCCACGGTCGAGGCCGCCGAGGGCACCACCACCGTCTACAACGTCTCCGGAATGACGTGCGGGCACTGCAAGGCCACGCTCACCAAGGAGATCGGCGCCCTGGACGGCGTCCTGACGGTGGACGTCGACGTCGAGGCCGGCCGGGTGTCCGTGACCACCTCCGGCGAGCCCGACGACGCGCTGCTGACGAAGGTCGTCGACGACGCCGGATACGAGCTCAGCGGCCGCGCGGCCTGAAGACTCCGCCCACCGTCCGGGCCCGCCCTCGGGCCCGGCTCGTCAACGTGCCCGGCCTCGGTGTTCAGGGTGTGGTCGAGGGTCACGCGGTCCTGGTGGGGCGCACCAAGCTCCTCGCCGAGTGGGCCATGGACCTGCCGACGGGCCTGGCGCGGGCCAAGGCGGACGCCGAGGCCGCGGGCCGCACCGCGATCGCGGTCGCCTGGGACGGCGAGGCGAGGGCGGTCCTAGAGGTCGCCGACGCGGTCAAGGACACCAGTGCCGAGGCCATCACCCGCCTCAAGGCCCTGGGACTGTCGCCGATCCTGCTGACCGGCGACAACAAGGCCGTCGCCGAGGCGGTGACCGCGGAAGTGGGCATCGACGAGGTGATCGCCGAGGTCATGCCGGAAGACAAGGTCGACGTCGTCAAGCAGCTGCAGGGCGAGGGCTGTTCGGTCGCCATGGTCGGCGACGGTGTCAACGACGCCGCCGCACTCGCCCAGGCCGACCTCGGCCTTGCCATGGGCACCGGCACCGACGCCGCCATCGAGGCCGGCGACCTCACCCTCGTCCGCGGCGACCTGCGCGCCGCCGCAGACGCCATCCGCCTGGCCCGCAAGACGCTGGGCACCATCAAGTCCAACCTGTTCTGGGCCTTCGCCTACAACGTGGCCGCACTGCCGCTGGCCGCGGCCGGACTGCTCAACCCGATGATCGCCGGAGCCGCCATGGCGTTCTCCTCGGTCTTCGTCGTCAGCAACAGCCTGCGCCTGCGCGGCTTCAAGGCAGCCGCCTGAGAACCGCCCGCGCCACACAGGAACGAGGGGCGGACCCACTGGGCCCACCCCTCGTTCGCGCACTGGCTCCCCGGAGGGCAGCCGGTCGGTCGACAAGGAGTCCGCATGCGCGACTTCATCCGCCACGGCAGCGACGGCCGCCGACTGCACGCCACCGCACTGGGCCAGGGACCAGTACTGATCCTGCCGCACGGCGGCGGGGCGGGTCTTCGGTCGCTGCGCCCGGCGGCCGCGGGCATCATGACCGGCGGGGCGAGGCCGAACCGCTTGCTCCTGTTCGGCCCGGACCGGCCGTGACATGGATCCAGAACTTCAGCCGGCGGCCCGCCGGACCCTCATTCTCAGGTCCGGCGGGCCGCCGGTGCCCGCTACCACCAGAAGATCCGCCCGTGACCCACGAGGAGGTTCCCCATGGCCGCATCGTCATGGACCAGCACGGTACGCCGGGTAGCCGGCCATCCTCTCGTCAGGATGACAACCGCCGCGGCACTACAGGCCCTGGCGTCCCATCTCACGCAGCAGGACAGGCCCCGCCCGTCCTGCACGGACGCGTGCGCCCGCGTGCCCGCAGACCGCTTCGAGGTGCCTGCTGTCCGCGCGCGGACGCACTGACACGTTCACGCCGCGCGGTGGCGGCGCCGTCACCGGCCCAGCCCGCGGGTGCGGCGCCGCACCCTGTGCGGGTTCCCATGACGGCATGCCATCCGTCGGAACAGCCCTTGCGCCTGTACTCGCGGGGCACGGCCGCCGCCCCGCGGCCGTGCCCCGCCGCATGGATACGGAGGGAGCCCGCCATGCGCCTGTTCGCCGTCCGCGACTACCGCCACCTGGCCACCCCCGCCGGATTCCTCATGCCCGCCCCGCTCGTCCTGTCGACGCGCCACATCCGAGGCCGCACACCGGTCCGCCACTGATGACGGGACAGTCCTCGAGACACCCGCGCGCCCCCCGCCGGCGGCCGTTCGCTATTTTGATCGCCGCCGCCCCCACCGGCCGCTTCATGTCCGCCCACCGTGAGGAGCCCGCCGTGGATGCCGCGGCCACCACCTGCTTCCGTCATCCGTCCTACGAGACGTATGTGAGCTGCGTCCGCTGCGAACGGTTCATCTGCCCCGACTGCATGCGGGAGGCGGCCGTCGGCCACCAGTGCGTGGAGTGCGTGAAGGAGGGGCAGCGGTCGGTCCGGCAGGCCCGTACGGTCTTCGGCGGTGTGGTGGCGAGGACCGCCGTGCCACTCGTCACGTACGTGCTGATCGGCCTCAACGTCCTCGCCTACCTGGTCGAGTTGGTCCGTCCGGAGGTCGTCGACCGGTTCGCGATGCTGGGCGCCGGGCTGACCGCGCCCGACGGGAGCCAGTACCTGTACGAGAACGGGGACTTCACCGGCTTCGACGTGATCGGGGTGGTGGACGGGGAGTGGTACCGGCTGCTGACCGGGGCGTTCCTGCATCTCCCGCCGACCGGCACGTCGTTCGGCGCGCTGCCGTTCGGGATCCTGCACATCGTCTTCAACATGTACGCGCTGTGGAACCTGGGCCGGGTCGTCGAGGATCAGCTGGGCCGGGCCCGGTATCTGGCGCTGTACCTGCTGTCGGCGCTGGGCGGCTCGGTGCTGGTGTATCTGATCGCGCCGTTCGACGGCACGGTGGGGGCCTCGGGCGCGGTCTTCGGTCTCGGGGCGGCGTTCTACGTCATCAACCGGCGCCTGGGCCGCGACATGGGGGCGGTCAACCGGTTCATGGCCGGGTTCCTGGTCTGGATGCTGATCTCGGCCGGATTCACCTCGTGGCAGGGCCACTTGGGCGGGCTGCTGACCGGTGGCGTCGTCACGGTCGCGTACGCGTACGCCCCGGCGAAGGGCCGCACGGCGGTCCAGGCCGCCGCGTGCGTGGTGCTGCTGGCCGTGCTGGCGCTGCTGGTGGTGCTCAAGACGTCCGCGCTGCTGGAGTGAGCCGGGCCGCGGCCCGTTCGCGGCAGCGGCGCACGAGGCACGGCGGACACCCCCGACGCACCGCGCCAACCGCCCCGGACGCAGCGCGCCCCGCCCCGGGACATGCCCGCGTACGGCGTCGGACGCCCCGGGCACGCCGCGGCGCCCGCCGATGGTCCGGGTCGGGGACAGGCGGACGCCGCGTTCGGTTCCGCACGCCGTCGTACGGGACACCCTCGGGGTGATCAGACCGCCAGGGCGCGGTCCGTCGGGCGGATCGGGGCCGGCAGGGCACTGGCACCGGTCAGGTAGCGGTCCACACCGCGCGCCGCGGAACGGCCCTCGGCGATGGCCCACACGATGAGGGACTGGCCGCGCCCCGCGTCACCGGCGACGAAGACCCCGTCGACGTTGGTGGCGAAGTCCGCGTCGCGCGCGACGTTGCCGCGCTCGTCGAGCTCCACGCCGAACTGCTGGACCAGGCCGTTGGAACGGTCGGTGCCGGTGAAGCCCATGGCCAGGGTGACCAGCTGGGCGGGGATCCGCCGCTCGGTGCCGGGCTTCGGCGTCGGCCTGCCGTCCTTGAACTCCACCTCGACCAGGTGCAGGGCCTGGACGTTGCCGTCCTCATCGCCCTCGAAGTGGGTGGTGGAGACGGAGTACACCCTCTCCCCGCCCTCCTCGTGCGCGGAGGTGACCTTGTAGAGCATGGGGAACGTCGGCCAGGGCTGGTTGGTGTTCCGTTCCTCGCCCGGCCTCGGCATGATCTCCAGCTGGGTGACGGACAGCGCGCCCTGGCGGTGGGCGGTTCCGACGCAGTCGGCGCCGGTGTCGCCGCCGCCGATGACGACGACGTGCTTGCCCTCGGCGCTGATCGGGGAGACCGTCAGGTCGCCCTCCTGCACCTTGTTCGCGAGCGGCAGGTACTCCATCGCGAAGTGCACACCGTTCAGCTCGCGGCCCGGGACGGGCAGGTCGCGGGAGACGGTGGCACCGGCGGCGATGACGACCGCGTCGTAGCGGCGGCGGAGCCCCGCGGCGTCGATGTCGCGGCCGATCTCCACCTCCGTACGGAACTTGGTGCCCTCCGCGCGCATCTGCTCGATGCGGCGGTTGATGTGCGACTTCTCCATCTTGAACTCGGGGATGCCGTACCGGAGGAGCCCCCCGATGCGGTCCGCGCGCTCGAAGACGGCGACGGTGTGACCGGCCCGGGTCAGCTGCTGGGCGGCGGCGAGACCCGCCGGGCCCGAACCGATCACGGCGACGGTCTTGCCGGAGAGCCGCTCGGGCGGCTGCGGGGTGACGTCTCCGTTGCCCCACGCCTTGTCGATGATGGAGACCTCGACGTTCTTGATGGTGACGGCCGGCTGGTTGATGCCGAGCACGCACGCCGACTCGCACGGCGCCGGGCAGAGCCGCCCGGTGAACTCCGGGAAGTTGTTCGTGGCGTGCAGGCGCTCGGACGCGGCCGTCCAGTCCTCGCGGTAGGCGTAGTCGTTCCACTCGGGGATGAGGTTTCCGAGCGGGCAGCCGTTGTGGCAGAACGGGATGCCGCAGTCCATGCAGCGGCCGGCCTGCTTGCTGATGATCGGGAGCAGCGAGCCGGGGACGTAGACCTCGTTCCAGTCCTTGACGCGCTCGGCCGCGGGACGGGTCTCGGCGACCTCGCGCCCGGTGGTCAGGAAGCCCTTGGGGTCAGCCATGAATCGCCGCCTCCATCATCTTCTCGGTGGTCTCCTGTTCGGAGAGACCGGCGAGCTCAGCGGCGTCCTTGGCGGCGAGCACGGCCTTGTAGGTGGACGGGATGATCTTGCTGAAGCGGGTCACCGAGGTGTCCCAGTCGGCGAGCAGCTTCTCGGCGACCGTGGAGCCGGTCTCCTCGTGATGGCGGCGCACCACGTCGTGCAGCCACTGCCGGTCGGTGTCGAGGAGCTCCTCGATCGCGCCGTGGTTGCCGGCGTTGACGTGGTCGAGGTCGAGGTCGACGACGTAGGCGACACCGCCCGACATGCCCGCGGCGAAGTTGCGTCCGGTCTCGCCGAGGACCACGGCGTGGCCGCCGGTCATGTACTCGCAGCCGTGGTCGCCCACGCCCTCGGAGACGACGGTGGCGCCGGAGTTGCGGACGCAGAACCGCTCACCGGTCCGGCCGCGCAGGAACATCTCGCCGCCTGTGGCGCCGTAGGCGAGGGTGTTGCCCGCGATGGTGGAGTACTCGGCGAGGTGGTCGGCGCCCCGGTCCGGGCGGACGACGATCCGGCCGCCGGAGAGGCCCTTGCCGACGTAGTCGTTGGCGTCGCCCTCCAGGCGCAGGGTCACGCCGGCGGGCAGGAACGCGCCGAAGGACTGGCCGGCCGAGCCGGTGAAGGTGAGGTCGATCGTGTTCTCGGGCAGTCCGGCGCCGCCGAACCGCTTCGTGACCTCGTGGCCGAGCATGGTGCCGACGGTGCGGTTGATGTTGCGGATCGGGAGCTGGGCCCGGACCGGCTGGGCGTTCTCGGCGTCGTCCGCGTCGAGGGCGTCGGCGGCCAGCCGGATCAGCTCGTTGTCGAGGGCCTTGGCGAGGCCGTGGTCCTGTTCGACGCGCTGGTGGCGGACGGCGCCCTCGGGCAGTTCGGGGACGTGGAAGAGGGGGGCCAGGTCGAGGCCCTGTGCCTTCCAGTGCCCGACCGCGCGGTCGGTGTCGAGGAGTTCGGCGTGGCCGACGGCCTCCTCGATCGAGCGGAAGCCCAGCTCGGCGAGGAGTTCGCGGACCTCCTGGGCGATGAACTCGAAGAAGTTGACCACGTACTCGGCCTTGCCGGAGAAGCGGTCACGCAGCACCGGGTTCTGGGTGGCGATGCCGACCGGGCAGGTGTCCAGGTGGCAGACGCGCATCATGACGCAGCCGGAGACCACGAGCGGCGCGGTCGCGAAACCGAACTCCTCGGCGCCCAGCAGCGCGGCGATGACGACGTCGCGGCCGGTCTTCAGCTGGCCGTCGGTCTGCACGACGATCCGGTCGCGCAGGCCATTGAGCAGCAGGGTCTGCTGGGTCTCGGCCAGGCCGAGCTCCCAGGGGCCGCCCGCGTGCTTCAGGGAGGTGAGCGGGGAGGCGCCCGTTCCGCCGTCGTGGCCGGAGACCAGGACGACGTCCGCGTGCGCCTTGGAGACACCGGCGGCGACCGTTCCGACACCGACCTCGGAGACCAGCTTCACGTGGATGCGGGCCGCCGGGTTGGCGTTCTTGAGGTCGTGGATCAGCTGGGCCAGGTCCTCGATGGAGTAGATGTCGTGGTGCGGCGGCGGCGAGATCAGCCCGACGCCCGGGGTCGAGTGCCGGGTCTTCGCGACCCACGGGTAGACCTTGTGGCCGGGCAGCTGGCCGCCCTCGCCGGGCTTGGCGCCCTGGGCCATCTTGATCTGGATGTCGTCCGCGTTGACCAGGTACTCGCTGGTCACACCGAAGCGGCCGGAGGCGACCTGCTTGATGGCCGAGCGGCGCTCCGGGTCGCGGAGGCGCTCGGGGTCCTCGCCGCCCTCGCCGGTGTTGGACTTGCCGCCCAGCCGGTTCATGGCGATGGCGAGGGTCTCGTGCGCCTCGCGGGAGATCGAGCCGTACGACATGGCGCCGGTGGAGAACCGCTTGACGATCTCGGAGACCGGCTCGACCTCGTCGACGGGAATCGGCGCACGGTCCGACGCGAAGGCGAACAGGCCGCGGAGCGTCATCAGGCGCTCGGACTGCTCGTTCACTCGGTCGGTGTACTTCTTGAAGATGTCGTAGCGCTTGGTGCGGGTGGCGTGCTGGAGGCGGAAGACGGTCTCCGGGTCGAACAGGTGCGGCTCGCCCTCGCGGCGCCACTGGTACTCGCCGCCGATCTCCAGCGCGCGGTGCGAGGGGGAGATGCCGGAGGCCGGGTACGCCTTGGCGTGGCGGGCGGCGACCTCGCGGGCGACGACGTCGAGGCCCGCGCCGCCGATCTTGGTGGCGGTGCCGTCGAAGTACTTCGTGACGAAGTCCTCGTCCAGGCCGACGGCCTCGAAGACCTGGGCGCCCCGGTAGGAGGCGACCGTGGAGATGCCCATCTTGGACATGACCTTCAGGACGCCCTTGCCGAGCGCGTGGATCAGGTTGCGGATGGCCTTCTCGGGCTCGACGCCCTCGATGAACGTACCGGCGCGGACCAGGTCCTCGACGGACTCCATCGCCAGGTACGGGTTGACGGCGGCGGCCCCGTAGCCGATCAGCAGCGCGACGTGGTGGACCTCGCGGACGTCCCCCGCCTCGACCAGCAGCCCCACCTGGGTGCGCTGCTTGGTGCGGATGAGGTGGTGGTGGACGGCCGAGGTGAGCAGCAGCGACGGGATCGGCGCGTGCTCGGCGTCGGAGTGCCGGTCGGACAGGACGACGAGGCGGGCGCCGTCCACGATGGCGGCGTCGACCTCGGCGCAGATCCGCTCGATGCGTGCCGCGAGGGCCTCGGCGCCGTCGGCGACCCGGTAGAGCCCGGAGAGCGTGGCGGCCTTCATGCCCGGCATGTCGCCGTCGGCGTTGATGTGTATCAGCTTGGCCAGCTCGTCGTTGTCGATCACCGGGAACGGCAGCGTGACGCTGCGGCAGGACGCGGCGGTCGGCTCCAGGAGGTTGCCCTGGGGGCCGAGCGAGGAGCGCAGCGAGGTGACGAGTTCCTCGCGGATGGCGTCCAGCGGCGGGTTGGTGACCTGGGCGAACAGCTGGGTGAAGTAGTCGAAGAGCAGCCGGGGGCGCTCGGACAGCGCGGCGATCGGCGAGTCCGTGCCCATGGAGCCCAGCGGCTCGCCGCCGCTGCGGGCCATCGGCGCGAGGATGACGCGCAATTCCTCCTCGGTGTAGCCGAAGGTCTGCTGGCGGCGGGTGACGGAGGCGTGCGTGTGCACGATGTGCTCGCGCTCCGGGAGGTCCCCGAGCTCGATGACCCCGGCCTCCAGCCACTCCTGGTAGGGGTGCTCGGCGGCCAGCGACGCCTTGATCTCGTCGTCCTCGATGATGCGGCCCTCGGCCGTGTCGACGAGGAACATGCGGCCCGGCTGGAGGCGGCCCTTGCGGACCACCTTCGCGGGGTCGATGTCCAGGACGCCGACCTCGGAGGAGAGCACGACGAGTCCGTCGTCGGTGACCCAGTAGCGTCCGGGGCGCAGCCCGTTGCGGTCGAGGACCGCGCCGACCTGGGTGCCGTCGGTGAAGGTGACACAGGCCGGGCCGTCCCAGGGCTCCATCATCGTGGAGTGGTACTGGTAGAAGGCTCGGCGGCCGGCGTCCATGGTGTGGGTGGCCTCGGGGCTCTCCCACGCCTCGGGGACCATCATCAGCACCGCGTGCGGCAGCGAGCGGCCGCCGAGGTGGAGCAGCTCCAGGACCTCGTCGAAGGAGGCGGAGTCGGAGGCGTCGGGGGTGCAGACGGGGAAGATCCGGTCGAGCCGCGCAAAGTCACCGTGCCCGTGGTCGGCGGAGCCGCTGTACCCATGATCGGCGGAGCCGCTGTACCCATGGTCGGCGGAGCCGAACAGGTCGGAGGCCAGCTGCGACTCTCGGGCGCGCATCCAGTTGCGGTTGCCCTTGACGGTGTTGATCTCGCCGTTGTGCGCGACGAAGCGGTACGGGTGGGCGAGCGGCCAGCTCGGGAAGGTGTTCGTGGAGAACCGCGAGTGGACCAGGGCGACGGCGGTGGCGAAACGGCGGTCGGAGAGGTCGGGGAAGAACGGCTCCAGCTGTCCGGTGGTGAGCATGCCCTTGTAGACGATGGTCCGGGCGGAGAGCGAGGGGAAGTACACCCCGGCCTCCCGCTCGGCGCGCTTGCGCAGCACGAACGCCTTGCGGTCGAGAGCGATGCCGGTGGACTCGCCGTCCGCGACGAAGAACTGGCAGAACTCGGGCATGGTGGCGCGGGCGCCCCTGCCGAGGATGTCGGGAGCGACCGGGACCTCGCGTCGGCCGAGGACCGTCAGGCCCTCCTCGGCGGCGATCTTCTCCAGCTTCCGGAGGGCCTCGACGGACTCTCCAGCCGGGAGGAAGGCGATGCCGACGGCGTAGGCACCGGCCTCGGGGAGGTCGAAGGCGACCACCTCGCGCAGGAAGGTGTCCGGCACCTGGAGCAGGATCCCGGCGCCGTCGCCGGAGTCGGGCTCGGATCCGGTGGCACCGCGGTGTTCGAGGTTGCGCAGTACGGTCAGCGCCTGTTCGACCAGCTCATGGCTGGCCACACCGGTGAGGGTGGCCACGAACCCGACACCGCAGGCATCGTGTTCGTCACGGGGGTCGTACAGCCCCTGCTGGGCGGGGCGACCGTCCATGGGCGACCAGGCGTCGGTACGCATGGGCTCTCCCGTCGTCGTCGTGGCATGTGCTGTGCCGAGGGACGACGTTGGCCCTCTGCGAAAGTGCGTGGAATTACATAATGGGGCGCTTCTCAAGAGGCGAAAAGTTCATTCCAACATGCGGACATCAGGTGCTATGTGATGACGTGATGAGGGGGTATGTCGCAGTCGGAGATCGGCGCCCGGAAGGGGGACCGCAGAGAGCAGGCGTCGTTGCCCGCGGTGTCTACGGCTCTTGCCCGGCGGCGGAGAAAACAAAACCGCCGGGTAACGGCTGCTGATGAGCAGCTCTGTCGTGGAGGACGATTTTACGCCGGGCGGAGCCGTCCCGCCCAGAGTCGGTTCCCAGGACGTACATCACACGACCGGCCGAAGCCGGTCACACGGACGGAGGTCGGCCGACCGGGTCCGCGGCGGACGGCCCGGGACCGGACGCGGAACGGCCTCGTAACAGACGCGGAACGGCCGCGCACCGGGCGACGATCGGTCCGTACGCCGGGCTGCCGGGCGGGCGCACGCCCGACGCCGAACGGTCCCCACGCCCCACGCGGAAGGGGCGGGCATGCTCGCCCGCCCCCTCCGTTCCGGGTCTCCCCGGCGCCCGAGGACCCGTCAGCCGCCGACGGCCACCCCGAACAGCGTGCCCAGACCGTAGGTGACCGCCGCGGCGGCCCCGCCCAGCGCCAGCTGACGCAGCCCGCTGTACATCCAGTTGCGTGCCGTCACCCTGGCCACCACCGCACCACAGGCGAACAGTCCGATCAGCGCCAGCAGCACGGCCGGCCACAGCGCGCTCGCCCCCAGCAGATACGGCAGCACCGGCAGCAGGGCGCCCAGCGCGAACGAACCGAAGGACGAAACGGCGGCGACGAGCGGCGAGGGCAGGTCGCCGGGATCGATGCCGAGCTCCTCGCGGGCGTGGATCTCCAGGGCCTGCTCGGGGTCGCGCGACAACTGCCGTGCCACCTCGCGGGCGAGCCCCGGCTCGACACCCCGGGCCTCGTACAGCGCGGCGAGCTCCCGCTCCTCGTCCTTGGGGTGCTTGCGCAGCTCGCGCCGCTCGACGTCCAGCTCCGCCTCGACCAGCTCGCGCTGCGAGGCGACGGAGGTGTACTCACCGGCCGCCATGGAGAACGCGCCCGCGGCGAGACCCGCGAGACCGGTGATCACGATCGTCTGCTGGGAGACCGCACCGCCCGCGACCCCGGTCATCAGCGCGAGGTTGGAGACCAGGCCGTCCATCGCACCGAAGACCGCCGGGCGCAGCCAGCCACCGTTCACATCCCGGTGGGTGTGGTTGTCGCGGTGTGCCTCGTGCAGTACGGCGTCGGTCTCGATGATGGCCACGGTTCTCCCCTTCCGGCGGCGGGTTCATGTGCTCCACCCCGCCCAGCACCATCGAAAATACGCACGAAAAATGGCTCCCGCCAGCAAGGAAGGCCGTACTTACCACCCTGTGTGACCGAGTAAGTACGGCCTTCCTTGCTATATGAACCCCCTCATCCGACTGGACCTTTTGTCTTGAATATCAGCCTTTGTCGGATCGTGATGTGGCACAGATCGATCAAGTACCAGAACCGGTCCGGTACGAGTGAAGGGTCGGTGCACGATGGATTCGACTTCAGGAAATCCGGCGCGGACGCGGGCGCGGGGCGCCCCGGGCGAGGGGCCACGCGTCGACCGGGCCGACCGGGCCCGCGGCTGTCTGCTCGGCCTCGCGGTCGGTGACGCGCTGGGCGCACCCGCGGAGAACCTCCGGCCGTCCGAGATCCGTTGTCGCTGGGGCCGCATCGAGGGCTTCGTGCGGGACGACCCGGCGGGCACGGACGACACGGAGTACGCGATCTTCTCCGGGCTGCTGCTCGCCCGGCACGGTTCGGCGCTGACCGTGACCCACGTGGAGCGGGCCTGGCACCTGTGGATCGCCGATCTCGACGAGGGGCCGTTCCGGGGCGCCGGGTTCAGCGAACGGGGCACGCTGGAGAACCTCCGCCGGGGTCTGGCCGCCCCGATCTCCGCCCAGCACCGGCACGCCTGGAGCGACGGGCTGGCGATGCGGGCCGCGCCCTTCGGCGTCTTCGCGGCGGGCCGGCCGGACGAGGCGGCGCGACTGGTCGCGGTGGACGGACAGGTCAGCCATGACGGGGAGGGCATCTACGGGGGCCGGGCAGTGGCCGCGGGGGTGGCCGCCGCGATGGCGGGCGCCGGGGTCGTCCCGGTGATCGCCGCCGCGCTGTCCGTCGTCCCCATGGACTCGTGGACGGCGCGCTCGCTGCGGCGCGCGGTGACAGCCGCGCAGCGCGTGTACCCCGACCGGCTGACCATGGAGCGCGCGGTGCGTTCCGCGGTGGTCGTCGGCGGCTACCCGTGGACGGACCTGGCGCCCGAGGCGGTCGGCCTGGCCTTCGGCGCGTTCGCGGCGGCGCGCGGCGACTTCCGTACGGCGGTGCTGACCGCCGTCAACATGGGCCGGGACGCGGACACCACGGCCGCGGTGGCGGGGGCCCTGGCCGGTGCGCTGAACGGGGCGTCCGCGATCCCCCGGCCCTGGGCGGAGGCGATCGGCCCGGTCCGGGGCAGCTGTCTGCCGTCGATGCGGGGCCACCACGTCCTGGACGTCGCGGAACTCCTCACCCCGCCGGACACGGCGCACGAGAAGGGCGCCGGGGAGCCGCCCGGCACCGTACGGGGGGACGAGGCAGCGGGCGGTGCCCGACGGGACACACCCCGCGCGCCGGCCGGGGCGCACACCCCCCGCCCGGTCGCGCCCCCCGCGACCACCAGCACGCCGCGCACGGGGACAGGCACGGCCCCTACCGGAGTCGGTACGGCCCCCACGACCGCCGACGCGTCCCGTGCGACCGACGACAGACCCCGCACCGAAGCCGACACGACCCGCACGGAGTCAGGCACGCCCCGCACGACCACCGACACGACCCGCACGGAAGCAGACGCGGCCCCCGGGACGGACCGGCCGGACGCCGTACCCGCCCCGTGCGCCACCACCCGCCCGGAGACGCCCCCTCCCCCGCCCCGGCCCCCCGCACCGCCGCCGCACGGCGCCCGGACCGAGCGCGACGCCCCGGTCGTCCGGTACCGGACCGGCTCCGGGCGCGCTCCCGGGCACCGCGCCCGGGTCGAGGGGCTGCTGCTCGGCCTCGCCGCGGGGGACGCCGCGGGCTGGCCGGCCGCGCGGCACCGGGCGGCCCGGATGCCCGAGTGGACCCGCCGCCTCACCCGTGAGCTCGACACCTTCGCCGAGCAGAACGCCACGACCACGCTGCCCGTCCCCATCGCGCTCAACCAGCCGCCCGAGCCCCTGCGGCTCGGCCCCTCCGACGACGCCGAATGGGCGGCGTTCGCCGCCGGGACCGTGCTCGCGTCGGCGGCCGGACCGCCGCACGGGCCGTCCCCGGGGCGACGGCTGCGCGCCGCCGTCGACATCGCCTGGAACGCGCTGGCCGCCGAGGTCGCCGAGGCCGCCGCCCGGGCCCCCGAGGTCGAGTCGGCCGTGCTCCCGCTGCGGGCCCGGATCTCGGTGCGGGCCGGGCTCGGCAATCTCGCCGCCGGACTGCGCCCGCCCGCCACCGGCCACGACAACCCGCACTACTTCGACGACGCGGCCTGCGTGCGGGCCGCGGTCCTCGCCGTCGCCCACCCGGGGGACCCGTCCGCCGCGGCCGACCTCGCCGAGTTCGACGCCCGCTACACCCAGGACGGCGACGGGGTGCACGGTGCCCGCGCCATGGCCGCCGCGATCGCCTCGACACTGGGCGGCGCGGACGTGGACGGGGCGGTGGACGCCGCGCTCGCGCAGCTCCCCGACGGCACGGAGATCGCCCGCAACGCCGCCCACGCCGTCCGGATCGCGCGCGGCTTCGTCGGCGAGGACGCGGGCGTGTTCTCCCTCGTACCGGTGCTGGAGCACCAGATCGTCGACCACGTCTACAGCTACGGGATCGCCGCCGCCGAGACCGTCCCGGTCGCCCTCGCCCTGGCCACCGCCGCACGCGGCCGGATCGCCGAGGCCGTCCCCGCGGCGGCGTGCCTGTCGCGGGTGGCCGACTCCGCGCCCGCCCTGGCCGGTGCGCTGACCGGTGCGCTCGGCGGGATCGGAGCCGTACCGGACGGATGGCGCGAGGCGTGCCGCACCCTCGCCGGATGCGCACTGCCCCGGCTCGCGGGGACCGATCTCGTCGAACTCGCCGGGCTGCTGGCAGACACGGAACCGAGGCCCCGGGGTGGACAATTCGGACATGACGTTCCCGGCGTTCCCGAGGCCCATGACCTTCCCCGCGTCCACGACGGCCGTGACGGCACCGGGGTCCGGAGCGGGAGCCGCGGCACCCGCTCCCACTGAGCGCCGCACCGGGACGCCCTCCGACGACGCACTCACCGGGCCGGCCACCGGACCGGCCCACCGGACCGACCCCGAGGAGGCACACCGCCCATGACCGGCATCGCGGTGCTCGGCAGCACCAACATGGACCTTGTCGTATACGTCGCACGGGCCCCGCGGCGTGGAGAGACCGTCACGGGACGGGAGTTCCGCACCATTCCCGGCGGCAAGGGCGCCAACCAGGCCGTCGCGGCCGCACGCGCGGGCGGCGACGTGACGATGATCGGAGCGGTCGGCGACGACACGTACGGCACCCTGCTCCGCAGCGGACTGGAACACGCGGGCGTCGACACCGATCTGCTGCACACCGCCGAAGGACCCAGCGGCACCGCGCACATCGTCGTCGACGACCTGGGCGGCAACTCCATCGTGGTGATCCCCGGCGCCAACGGCACCGTCACCGCGCTCGGCCACGGCGAGACGGCCGCGATCGCCGCCACCGAGCTGCTCCTCCTCCAGCTGGAGCTGCCGCTGTCCGTCGTGACGGACGGGGCGCGGGTCGCCCGCACCCACGGCGTGCGCACCCTGCTCACCCCCTCCCCCGTACGGCCGCTCCCCTCCGAACTCCTGGACTGCGTCGACCTGTTGATCCCCAACGAGCACGAGGCGTCCGCCCTGACCGGCGTCACCGACCCGCACGCGGCGGCCCAGATCCTGCTCGGCCGGGTCCCCGAGGTCGTCGTCACCCTCGGCGCGAAGGGCTGTCTGTACGCGGCCCGGGACGGCGAACCCGTCGTCCTCCCCGCCCCCGAGGTCACCGTCGTCGACACCACCGGTGCCGGGGACACCTTCGTCGGCACCCTGGCCGTGGCACTCGGCGAACGACGGCCCGTGTCCGAGGCACTGGCCTGGGCGACGTCCGCCGCCGCGCTGTGCGTGCAGCGGCCGGGCTCGTCGGTCTCCATGCCGTACCGCAGCGAGATCGACGCCGCGTGAACGCGCCCGCGCAGCCACCCCTGACCGGTCTGCGGGTCGTCGACCTCGCCACGCTCTTCGCGGGTCCGCTCGCCGCCACCATGCTCGGGGACTTCGGCGCCGAGGTGATCAAGGTGGAGCACCCGCGCAGGCCCGACCCCTCGCGCGGGCACGGCCCCTCGAAGAACGGTGTCGGCCTGTGGTGGAAGATCCTCGGCCGCAACAAACGCAATCTGACCCTCGATCTCTCCGCCCCCGCCGGGCGCGACCTTCTGCTCCGGCTGGCCGCAGGCACCGACGTGATCATCGAGAACTTCCGGCCCGGGACGCTGGAGCGCTGGGGCCTGGGTCCGGCCGAGCTGCACGCCGCCAACCCCCGGCTGGTGCTGACCAGGGTCACCGGCTTCGGCCAGTTCGGCCCGTACGCGCACCGCCCCGGCTTCGGCACCCTGGCGGAGGCGATGAGCGGTTTCGCCGCGATCACCGGGGAGCCGGACTCCCCGCCCACGCTGCCGCCGTTCGGACTCGCCGACTCGATCGCGGCACTCGCCACCGCGTACGCCGTGATGACCGCGCTCGCCGGCCGCGACCGGACCGGCGAGGGGCAGGTCGTCGACATGGCGATCATCGAGCCGATCCTGACCGTGCTCGGCCCGCAGCCCCTCTGGTACGACCAGCTCGGCCACGTCCAGCCGCGCACCGGCAACCGCTCCCGCAACAACGCCCCGCGCAATACGTACCGCACCTCGGACGGGCAGTGGGTCGCGGTCTCCACCTCCGCGCAGTCGGTCGCGGAACGGGTCATGCGGCTGGTCGGCCGCCCGGAGCTGATCGACGAGCCCTGGTTCGGCTCCGGCACCACCCGCGCCGAGCACGCCGACGAACTCGACGAGGCGGTCGGCGACTGGATCGCCCGGCACACCCGCGCCGAGGCGCTCCGCGCGTTCGAGAAGGCGGAGGCGGCGATCGCGCCCGTGTACGACATCCGCGACGTGATGGAGGACCCCCAGTACCGGGCGCTGGGCTCCATCGCCGAGGTCGACGACCCGGAGCTGGGACCGCTACGGATGCAGAACGTCCTGTTCCGCCTCTCCGGGACACCCGGCGCGATCCGCTGGGCGGGACGGCCGCACGGCGCGGACACCGACGAGATCCTCACCGGGCTCGGCCTGTCGGCCCCGGAGATCGCCGCGCTGCGGGCGGAGCACATCCTGTGACGGCGGTGGTCGTCCCGCTCACCCTGCTCTACGTCCCCGGCGACCGGCCGGAGGTGGTGCGCAAGGCGCGCGACGCGGGCGCGGACGTGGTGATCGTCGACCTGGAGGACGCGGTCGCCCCCGACCGCAAGGAGTACGCCCGGTCGGCCACCGCCGAGCTGCTGTCCGAGGCGTCCGGCGACACCGCCGTGCCGCTCCACGTCCGGGTCCACACCGAGGCGGACGTGCGCGCCCTGGCCGGCCTGCCGGGTCTCACCGAGCTCCGGCTGCCCAAGATCACGCACGCGGCCACCGTCCACCACCTCGCGGCCGTGGCCCCGGGGGTGGCATTGTGCCCGCTGCTGGAATCGGCCCTCGGCATCGAGCACGCGTACACGATCGCCACCGCCCATCCCCAGGTACGCTCCGTCGCCCTGGGCGAGGCCGACCTCCGGGCCGATCTGGGGGTACGGGACGACTCCGGGCTCGACTGGTCGCGCAGCCGGGTCGTGGTCGCCGCCCGCGCGGCCGGGCTCGCTCCCCCCACCCAGTCGGTCTTCCCCGACGTGCGCGACCTGGACGGGCTGCGCGCGTCCTGCGCGCACGGCCGGTCCCTGGGCTTCCTGGGCCGGGCGGCGATCCACCCCCGCCAACTCCCCGTCATCGAGCGGGCGTTCCGGCCCACGGCCCAGGAGGTCGAGGCGGCGGAGGAGATCGTGGCGGCGGCGGTGGCGGAGCAGGGCGCACTCGCCCTGCCGGACGGCCGGTTCGTCGACGCGGCCGTGGTGGCCTCGGCCCGCCGCACCCTCGCCCTGGCACACCGGGCGCGCTGACGGTCCGGGTCCGGGGCGGACCCGGACCGAGACGGCCACGTCCGTGCCCCGGGCCGAACGACACGTCGGTTCCGAGCGGCGTGGCACCCGTGAGCAGAGAGCCGGCCCGGCCCGCCGGTTCCAACGACGTGTCACGTCGCCGGAGTGCCGTCGGGGTGCTTCTCGGAACGGCCGGAGGCGGGGCGGAGGAGTGGGACGGCCGGCGGTTCCACGACGGGGGAAGACGGTCCGGCCGGTGTCATCCGCCTGGTCCGCGCAGTGATCGTGCACACCCCACGTAACCTCTCTTACGTGCCAGCCTCCCGCCTGTCTCGCGTCGCCGTCCTCGTACTCGAAGGTGCGAAGCCGCTCGATGTCGGAATTCCCGCGCAGGTTTTCGCGACCCGCGCGAGCATGCCGTACGAGGTGCGGGTGTGCGGGGCGGCGCCCGGTCCCGTGACCGGCGGCGACGGCCTGTCGTACGGCGTCGCCCACGGCCTCGACGCACTCGCGTGGGCCGATATCGTCTTCGTCCCCGGCTACCGGTTCCCGGACCGCGACGACCCCCCGCAGGCCGTCCTCGACGCACTGATCGCCGCCCATGGCCGGGGCGCCCGGCTCGCCGCCATCTCGACGGGCGCCTTCGCGCTCGCCGCCACGGGCCTGCTCGACGGCAAGCGCGCCACGACGCACTGGCACTACACGCGGGCACTGGTGACACGGCATCCGCTCGTTCAGGTCGACGAGAACGTTCTGTTCGTCGACGAGGGCAGCGTCCTGACGTCGGCCGGCGCCGCCTCGGGCATCGACCTGTGCCTGCACATCCTGCGCGGCGACCTCGGAGTGGCCGCGTCGAACCATGCGGCCCGGCGCCTCGTCGCGGCCCCCTACCGCAGCGGCGGTCAGGCGCAGTACGTGCCGCGCAGCGTGCCCGAGCCACTCGGCGAGCGGTTCGCCGCCACCCGCGAGTGGGCGCTCCACCGGCTCGACCAGCCCCTCACCCTGGAGGCGCTCGCCCGGCAGGCGGCGGTGTCGCCGCGCACGTTCTCGCGGCGCTTCGTCGAGGACACGGGATACACGCCGATGCAGTGGGTCATGCGGGCCCGCGTCGACCTGGCCCGCGAACTGCTCGAGCGTTCGGAGCGGAGCGTCGAGCAGATCGCCACCGACGTCGGTCTCGGCACCGGTGCCAATCTGCGGTTGCACTTCCAGCGGATCCTCGGCACGACGCCCAGCGAGTACCGGCGCACCTTCACACAGGGAGAGTAGCCCGCTGTCACCTGGCGAGATGCTTTTGAACCGTGGCGATCATGCCGCTGTCGCGGGCGGACGAAGCGGGCGACATTGATGGCGAACCGAAGGGACACCATTCATGACTCGCATCGCCATCAACGGATTCGGCCGCATCGGACGCAACGTGCTCCGCGCACTGCTCGAGCGCGACAGCGACCTGGAGGTCGTCGCCGTCAACGACCTCACGGAGCCCGTTTCCCTGGCGCGGCTGCTCGCCTACGACACGACGGCCGGTCGGCTCGGTCGCCCGGTGACCGCCGACGGGGATGCCCTCGTCGTGGACGGCCGTCGCATCAGGGTGCTCGCCGAGCGCGAGCCGGCGCAGCTGCCGTGGGCCGAGCTCGGCGTGGACATCGTGCTCGAGGCGACCGGCCGCTTCACGTCGGCCGAGGCCGCTCGCGGCCACCTCGACGCGGGCGCGAAGAAGGTGCTCGTCAGTGCTCCGTCGGACGGCGCCGACGTCACGCTCGCGTTCGGGGTCAACACGGATGCATACGACCCGGACGTGCACACCATCGTCTCGAACGCCTCGTGCACGACCAACGCGCTGGCGCCGCTGGCCTCGGTGCTCGACGACCTCGCCGGCATCGAGCACGGCTTCATGACGACGGTGCACGCCTACACGCAGGAGCAGAACCTGCACGACGGTCCGCACCGTGACGCCCGCCGGGCTCGTGCCGCCGCTGTCAACATCGTGCCGACCACGACGGGCGCCGCCAAGGCGATCGGCCTCGTGCTGCCGAACCTCGACGGCAAGCTGTCGGGCGACTCGATCCGCGTCCCGGTTCCGGTGGGCTCGATCGTCGAGCTCAACACGACCGTCACCCGCGACGTGACGCGCGACGAGGTGCTGGCCGCATACCGCGTCGCGGCGGAGGGGCCGCTCGCCGGCGTGCTCGAGTACTCTGACGACCCCCTCGTGTCGTCCGACATCACGGGCAATCCGGCTTCGTCGATCTTCGACTCGGCCCTCACCCGGGTCGACGGGCGCCACGTCAAGGTGGTCGCCTGGTACGACAACGAATGGGGCTTCTCGAACCGCGTGATCGACACGCTCGAACTCCTCGCCACTCGCTGACCCGCCACCTCCGGCGGCCACCCCGCCCCTCCTGTGAGCGCTTCAGCCGGCCAGTCGGGCCGACTGAAGCGCTCCTTGCCTTGTCGGCGGATCGATTCCGGCTCTTCGGCCGCACTCCCCGGCCACGCCGCGCCGCAGCGCACCGGCGCTCGTCCCGCTGAACGTCGCAGCAGGCGGACGGCGCCCAGGCCCGCGCCCCCGCTCGCGGTGCCTCCGATGCCCCGGGGCTCATGACCAAAGGCTCCGCGGCCATCGGCCAATAAATCCTTGACTACTCAAGGACCTGTTGAGCTTGAGGAGTCAAGGAGGTGTCAATGAGTGACGCCACCCGGGTCGGTCACCGCGGTGACCGACCCGGGTCGGGACGTGGACCGGCTGCACAACGGACTCGAAGAGCTGCGCCGCGACGTTCAGGAGGTGCTGTCGCTACTGCGCACCATGGCATTGGTGGCGGTCAAAAGCGCGGGGACACCGGGCCGTTCGGCCCGGTATCCCCGCGTCCGCGCACAAGGCTCAGGCCTTCTCGGCCGCCTCCGCGGCGGCGTTCTTCTCCGACGGCTTCGCGTCGGTCGCGGCCGCGGTGTCCGAGCCGCCCGCCGTGCCCGGGGCGTCACCGGCCTCGACGTTCTTGCCGTCCGTCGCGTCCTTCGCGGCGTCGGCGTCCGGCGCCGCCTCCTCGGCCGCCGCCGGCTCCACGATCTCCTCGCGGCCCGGTCGCAGCTTCGCGGAGAGCACCATGTAGACCACCGCCAGCACGAACACGATCAGCGCGGTCCACACGTTCAGACGCAGGCCCAGGATGTGGTGGGCCTCGTCGACCCGCATGTACTCGATCCAGCCGCGCCCCGCGCAGTACGCGGCGACGTACAGCGCGAACGCCCGGCCGTGTCCGAGCCGGAATCGGCGGTCCGCCCAGATCACCAGCAGGGCGACGCCGATGCACCACAGCGACTCGTACAGGAACGTCGGGTGGTACGTGCCGGCGACGCGGTTGGGGCCCTCGCTGATCTTCAGCGCCCACGGCAGATCGGTCGGCCGGCCGTACAGCTCCTGGTTGAACCAGTTGCCCCAGCGGCCGATCGCCTGGGCCAGCGCGAGGCCGGGGGCGAGGGCGTCCGCCCAGGCGGGCAGCGGGATGCCGCGACGGCGGCAGCCGATCCAGGCGCCCACGGCACCGAGCGCGACCGCGCCCCAGATGCCGAGGCCGCCCTGCCAGATCTTGAAGGCGTCGACCCAGTTCTCGCCCTCGCCGAAGTACAGCTGGTAGTCGGTGATGACGTGGTAGAGCCGGCCGCCGACGAGGCCGAAGGGCACCGCCCAGACGGCGATGTCGGCGACGGTGCCGACGCGGCCGCCCCGGGCGACCCAGCGCCTGTTGCCGAACCAGACGGCGACGAAGACACCGATGATGATGCAGAACGCGTAGCCGCGGAGCGGGATCGGGCCGAGATTGATCACGCCGGTCGACGGGCTGGGAATGTAGGCAAGGTCCATGGCAAGGTCGACGCTACCCTGCCGGGTGGGGCCCGGGGCAAGCCACTCGGCAACGTCTGCGTAACAGGCACGTCGTCCCCGCGCCCCGCGACCCTCGCCCTCCCCGGCCGTTTCCCGCGGCCCGCGCCCTCCCGGCTCACGCCTTCGCGACCCGCCTTCCCGGCCCGGAAGGCGGCTCTCCGCGGGCCCGGGAAGGCGGGGCGCTCCCCGGGCCGTCAGCGCGCAGCGGTCAGGAACCCTACGGAGCGGGCGGTGCCACGGCGGGCGGGGGCGCGGCCGGCTGGGTCGTGGCGGAAGCGCCCGCGGTGTGCGTCGGTGCGGCGGACGCGGGGGCGGACGTGTGGGCCGCGGACGCGCCGGAAGCAGGTGTGCCGGACGCGGGGGCGCCGGACGCGGGCGTGGGCGTGCCCGTGACGGGCTTCCTGCCCTTCTCGGCCTCGGCGACCCACTTCTTCAGGTTCGCCACGGTGATCGGTTCGTTCCCCTTCTTCGGGAAGATCGGTTCGCCGTTGAGCAGCACGGTCGGCGTGCCGTTGAATCCGCTGCTCTGGAAGGCCGCGTTGGACTTCTGGACCCAGCTGTCGTGCTTCCCGTCGTTCACACAGCTGCGGAAGGCCGGGGTGTCGAGGCCCGGGACCTTGCCCGCGAGATCGATCAGCTTGCCGTTGTCGGCGAAGGCGTCGACGGACTCCTGCGGCTGGTTGCGGTAGAGGATGTCGTGGTAGGCGGAGAACTTGCCGACGTCCTGCGCGCAGGCCGCCGCGTTGGCCGCCCGCAGCGATCCCGAGCCGCCGAGGTTGCCGTCGATGATCGTGGCCAGGTGGTACTCGGTCCTGATCCGGCCGGCCCGCTCCAGCTCGTGGAAGGTGTCCCGGAAGGCGTTCTCGAACTGGGCGCAGACCGGGCAGCGGAAGTCCTCCCAGATGGTGAGCGTGGACGGGGCGTCGTCCGGGCCGGACCGGATGGCCAGGCCGTCCTTGCCGGTGGCGCCGGACGGTGCGACGAGAGGGCCCGCCGCCTTCTCCTTCTCCCCCTTGCCGCCGGTGTTCGCGGCGATCACTCCGACGACGGCGGCCAGCCCGAGCACCCCCACCACAGCGCCGCCGACGATCATCGACCGCCTGCGGCGCTCGCGGGCCTTCTCGCGCTCGCGCTGCTGGACGAGCCGGTCTCGCGCGGCCCTTTTTCCCTGTTCGTTCTTCTCGCTCACACCCGCAGCAACGAACCGGGGAGGCACACGCGTGCCTCCCCGGTCCAGGTCCACCCGTTCGGATGACTCCCGATGCGGGTCGTCCGGGCGGGTTGTCCGGCCGCGGATCTCGCGGCCGGAACCGGCTCAGCGCTTGCGGACGCCCTCGGCGAGTTCACCCGCCAGCGTGCGCACCGCGGCCAGGCCGGCCTCCTCGTCCGGGGCGTCGAGCATCCCCTTGACGAAGGCGGAGCCGACGATCACCCCGTCCGCGAAGCCCGCCACCTCGGCGGCCTGCCGGGCGTTCGAGACGCCGAGGCCGACACAGACCGGGAGCGACGTGGTGGCGCGGGTGCGCTCGACCAGGTCCTGGGCCTGCTCGCCGACGGACTCGCGGGTGCCGGTGACGCCCATCAGCGAGGCCGCGTAGACGAAGCCGGAACCGGCCGCCGTGATGGTGGCCAGGCGCTCGTCCTTGCTGCTGGGGGCGACCACGAAGACGGTCGCGAGACCGCGCTTGTCGGCGTGCTCGCGCCACAGCGCGGACTCCTGGACCGGCAGGTCGGGCAGGATGCACCCGGCGCCGCCCGCCTCGGCGAGCTCGGCGGTGAAACGCTCGACACCGTAACGGTCGATCGGGTTCCAGTACGTCATGACGAGGATCGGGGCGCCGGTCGCCTCGTGCGCCTCACGGACCGTGCGCATCACGTCCGCGATCCTGACGCCGCCGCGCAGGGCGATGTCGTCGGCGGTCTGGATGACCGGGCCGTCGAGGACCGGGTCGCTGTGCGGCAGCCCCACCTCGACGATGTCCGCGCCGCCCGCCACGACCTCCTTCACCGCGGCGATCGCGCCGTCGACGGTCGGGAAGCCCGCCGGGAGGTACGCGATGAGCGCCGCCCTGTTCTCGGCCTTCGCCCGCGCGAGGGTGGAACTCAGCAACTCGACCTTGCCGCTCACTTGGTGACCTCCTCTTCCCCGTCGGCCACATCGGCCTCGACGACCCCGTCGGTCTCGTCGTACAGCCCGAAGTAGCGGGCCGCCGTGTCCATGTCCTTGTCGCCGCGGCCGGACAGGTTGACCACGAGCAGTCCGTCCTTGCCGAGCTCCTTCCCGACCTCCAGGGCCCCGGCCAGCGCGTGGGCGCTCTCGATCGCCGGGATGATCCCCTCGGTGCGGGAGAGGAGACGCAGCGCCTGCATGGCGGCGTCGTCGGTGACCGCGCGGTACTCGGCGCGGCCGGTGTCCTTCAGGTACGCGTGCTCCGGGCCGATGCCCGGGTAGTCCAGACCGGCCGAGATGGAGTACGGCTCGGTGATCTGGCCCTCGTCGTCCTGGAGGACGTAGCTGCGCGAGCCGTGCAGGATGCCGGGCTCGCCCGCGGTCAGGGTCGCCGCGTGCTCCCCGGTCTCCACGCCGTGCCCGGCGGGCTCGCAGCCGATCAGCCGGACGCGGGCGTCCGGGATGAAGGCGTGGAAGAGGCCGATGGCGTTGGAGCCGCCGCCGACGCAGGCGATCGCGGCGTCCGGCAGCCGGCCGGTGTGCTCCAGGATCTGGCGGCGCGCCTCGACGCCGATGACCCGGTGGAAGTCTCGGACCATGGCGGGGAAGGGGTGCGGTCCGGCGACGGTGCCGAAGAGGTAGTGCGTGTGGTCCACGTTGGCGACCCAGTCGCGGAACGCCTCGTTGATGGCGTCCTTGAGCGTCCGGGAGCCGGACTTCACGGCGATGACCTCGGCGCCGAGCATCCGCATCCGCGCCACGTTCAGCGCCTGGCGCTGCGTGTCGATCTCGCCCATGTAGATGGTGCAGTCGAGTCCGAAGAGCGCGCAGGCGGTGGCGGTGGCGACGCCGTGCTGGCCGGCCCCGGTCTCGGCGATGACCCGGGTCTTGCCCATGCGCCGGGTGAGCAGCGCCTGGCCCAGCACGTTGTTGATCTTGTGCGAGCCGGTGTGGTTCAGGTCCTCGCGCTTCAGGAAGATGCGGGCCCCGCCCGCGTGCTCGGCGAAGCGCCGGACCTCGGTCAGCGCGCTGGGGCGGCCGGTGTAGTCGACCATCAGCGCGTTCAGTTCGGCGGCGAAGGAGGGATCGGCCTTCGCCTTGTCGTACTCGACGGCGACCTCGTCCACGGCGGCGACGAGCGCCTCCGGGATGAACTTGCCGCCGAAAGCGCCGAAGTACCCCTCGGCGCTGGGGATCAGACCCTCCGGGTCCGGGATGAAGAAGTCAGATGACATCCGACATGCTCCTCGACATCGCAACAGGTGGGAACACCGTATGCGCCGTGAGCGGAGCGCCGCCGCGACCGGGAGCGGTCGGGCGGTGCGGTCATACGTACAGAGGTGGTGCGGGTACGTCGGCCGGGGCTCGCTACGGCGCGGACCCCGTGCGCCATCGCATCCCGTTGACCTGACCGGGCTCGTCGCCGATCACGTACCGCACCCTTCGGCCGTGCACCCGGCGCGCCGGTGCGCGGCAGCCCCGGTGCCAGAAGGGCGGCGCGCAGCGCCTCGGCTGGGGATGGTCGAGAGGGACGAGCGGGTGGCCGCCGCGCGCCGGCGGCGCGTACGGGCCCCGGACAGCCGTCGCACCGGCCGGGCGCGGGGCCTGCCGGGTGCGGGACTGCTCGGGACGGTCGGCGGTCACGGTCGCGGTCAGCCCCGTCCGTGCCGCAGCGCCGGGTGGGCGCCCGCGGCGACCAGGTCGGCGACGGCGCCCCGGGGGTCGCGGCCGGTGACCAGGGACTCGCCCACGAGCACCGCGTCGGCGCCCGCGTTGGCGTACGCGATCAGGTCGTGCGGGCCTCGGACACCGGACTCCGCGATCTTGACGATGTGGTCCGGGATCTCGGGGCCGACGCGCTCGAAGGTGGAGCGGTCGACCTTGAGGTCCTTCAGGTTGCGCGCGTTGACGCCGATCACCTTCGCCCCGGCGTCCACGGCACGCTCGACCTCCTCCTCGTCGTGCACCTCGACGAGCGGGGTGAGGCCGATGGACTCGGCCCGCTCGATCAGGGAGACCAGGGCCTCCTGGTCGAGGGCGGCGACGATCAGCAGGGCGAGGTCGGCGCCGTAGGCGCGGGCCTCCCAGAGCTGGTACGAGGTGACGATGAAGTCCTTGCGCAGGATCGGGATGTCGACCTTGGCACGGACGGCCTCCAGGTCGGCGAGCGAACCGCCGAACCGGCGCTCCTCGGTGAGGACCGAGATGACGGACGCGCCGCCCGCCTCGTAGTCCGCGGCGAGCGCGGCCGGGTCGGCGATCGCGGCGAGCGCTCCCTTGGAGGGGCTGGAGCGCTTGACCTCGCAGATGACGCTGACGCCCTCGCCGCGCAGGGCGGCGGCCCCGTCCTTGGCCGCGGGAGCGCGCCGCGCGCGTTCCTTCAGCTCGTCGAGGCCGACACGCGCCTGCCGCTCCGCGAGGTCGGCACGTACGCCGTCGATGATCTCGTCGAGCACACTCACGCGAGCGGCCCCCCTTCCGGGAAGGTGATGAGGGAACAGGATCAGCCATGTCAATGCTATCCGCAGGAGGGCCGAGGCCCGAATCCGGTCGGCGGGCGTCCCACCAGCTGAACGGTCAGGGCGCCAGCGCCGCCCCCAACGGGAGGTTCCGGACGACCGAGAAGACGATCAGCACGGCCCCGATCCCCCACCAGAGAGCGGGGCCCGCGGCGATGCTCATGGGCCTTCCCCGGGCGGCGCGGGCCGTCCAGACCACCCACAGGACGGCGAAGAGCACGTATCCGGCCACGGCGAGGGCGTTGGAGCCGAGGGCGGCGGCGATGTCGCCGTGCGCGAAGGCGTGGGCGCTGCGCAGACCGCCGCAGCCCGGGCAGTACAGGCCGGTGAGCCGGAGCAGCGGGCAGACCGGGTAGTGGCCCGGCTCGTTGGGGTCGACGGCACCGACGTAGCCGAAGGCCCCGACGACGGCGGCCATGACGCCCACGGGGACGGCGAGCCGCCGCAGGCGTGCGCCGGGCCCGGGGGCCGGGGCAGCGGCAGGGGGGAGGAACGGCGGCCGACCGGGCGTCGGCGGGCGGGGGGCGTCGGCGGGCCCGGGGCCGTGCGACGGCGGTGCGGCGGAAGTCGGCGATGCGTCCACCCGGTGATTGTCCCCGCTGACACGGAAAGGCGCAGCCCGTTCCCGGGCTGCGCCTCGCGTTCGTGCGGCTTTCGCGTGTGTCAGGAGATCTGCGCCTGTGCGGCGCGTGCCCGGGCGGCGGCCACCTCCGGCGTCTCCTTCGGCGTGCCGAGGCCGGCCATCTTCATCGCGAGGCCGACGATCCCCCCGAGGAGGATGACGCCCATGCTGGCCCAGAACCCGACCGGGTTGGCCGCGACCATGAAGACGCCCCCGGCGCAGAAGCCGATGAAGGAGATGATGACACCGGTCCAGGCGGCCGGGGTGTGTCCGTGGCTGCTGCCCGCCATGAGTTGCTCCTTGTTGGTGTTGCGCTGTTGGTGTCGCTGTACGCAAAGCTGGTGGCGCTGTGGTGCCGCTGTGCAGAAAGCTCCGCCCCATTGTCCCGTACGTGCGGGTAGGGCGTGAGCTGGGGGTCTAGCCCGTCGGGTCCTCGCCCCGGTCCAGGGCCTTCCAGAGGTCCTCGGGCCGGTCCGGGTCCGGGGCCCTGCTCGCGGCGCGACGCGGACGGGGTGTGCCGTCCCGCTCGTACCGGCCCGACATGCTGGGCCAGAGCCTGCCGTAGCGCAGGGCGAGCAGCCCGGCGAGAAGGATCAGCAGGCCGCCCGCGGCGGTGACGTAGGGCCACGCGGTGTGGGCGAGTGCCTGCACGGTGGCCGAGGTGTCGCCGGTGGCCTGCGCGGCCTTCTCGTCCAGCGCGGAGCTGTCGGAGGCGCCGAGGCCGGCGCTCAGTGCGGCGCCGAGGCCGCTGAGCGCGAGCAGCCCGGCCACGACCAGCCGTCCGCCGCCGCGGACGGCGAAGACGGCGACGAGGGCGGCCAGGCCGACGACCGCGAGGGCCGCCGGGAGACCGGTGACGTCCTGGCCGTCGGCCGTCAGGGGCAGGGAGCCGCCGACGACGGCCGCCCGGCCCTCGGCCCAGGTCTGGCCGGAGGCGAGCAGGACGACGGTGGCACCGGCCGCCCCGAGGAGCAGGCCGGCGGCCAGGCTGCGGCGGCTCACCGCGGCGCCGGGTGCGGCGGCCGTGCGGGTACGGGGCTGGGGTACGGGGGCAGCACTCACGTACCCCACTATCCCTCACGGCCCGGTCCGCGGCCGGACGCGGGGTCCCCGCCCGCCCGCGGGGGCCGTCACCGCCTCATGCGCCGCCGAGCCGGTTGGCGGTGTGGACGGCCCGGAGCACCGCCGCTGCCTTGTTGCGGCATTCGGTGTCCTCGGCGACCGGGTCGGAGTCGGCGACGACGCCCGCCCCGGCCTGGACGTACGCCGTGCCGTCACGGAGCAGCGCCGTCCGGATCGCGATGGCGGTGTCGGAGTCCCCGGCGAAGTCGAGGTAGCCCACGCAGCCCCCGTACAGGCCGCGGCGGCTCGGTTCCAGCTCCTCGATGATCTGCATCGCGCGGGGTTTGGGGGCGCCGGAGAGGGTACCCGCGGGGAAGCAGGCGGTCAGCACGTCGAAGGCGGTGCGGCCCTCGGCGACCCGGCCGGTGACGGTGGACACGATGTGCATCACGTGCGAGTACCGCTCGATCGACATGAAGTCGACGACCTCGACGGTGCCGGGTTCGCAGACCCGCCCCAGGTCGTTGCGGCCGAGGTCGACGAGCATGAGGTGCTCGGCGCGTTCCTTCGGGTCGGCGAGGAGTTCCTCGGCGAGGGCCTGGTCCTCCTGCGGGGTGGATCCGCGGTGCCTGGTCCCGGCGATCGGGTGCAGCATGGCCTGTCCGTCCTCGACCTTGACGAGGGCCTCCGGGCTGGAGCCCACGACGTCGAAGCCGTCGAACCGGAAGAGGTACATGTACGGGGACGGGTTGGTGGCGCGCAGCACCCGGTAGACGTCCAGCGCGCTCGCCGTGCACGGGGTCTCGAAGCGCTGGGAGGGCACGACCTGGAACGCCTCGCCGGCCCTGATGCGTTCCTTCACGTCGTCGACGGCGCGCTGGTACGACTCGCCGCCCCAGCGCGCGGTGTACGGCGGCAGCTCGGAGGGCGGGAGGACGGCGGGGGCGTTCTCGACGGGGCGCGAGAGGTCCCGTTCCATGGCGTCGAGGCGGGCGACGGCGTCCGCGTACGCCTCGTCGACGCCGGTCACGAGGTCGTTGTGGTTGATCGCGTTGGCGATCAGCAGGACGCTGCCGTCCCGGTGGTCGAGGACGGCCAGGTCCGAGGTGAGCAGCATGGTCAGCTCGGGGAGGCGCAGGTCGTCCGTCGCGCTGTCGCCGATCCGCTCCAGGCGCCGCACGACGTCGTAGCCGAGGTAGCCGACCATGCCTCCGGTGAACGGGGGCAGCCCCGCGTCGGCGACCAGGTCGCGCGGGGTGTGGAGGGTTTCGACGGTGGCGCGCAGGGCCTCCAGCGGATCGCCGTCGACGGGGACGCCGACGGGCGGGGTGCCCAGCCAGTGCGCCCGACCGTCGCGTGCGGTGAGGGTGGCGGCGCTGCGCACGCCGATGAAGGAGTAGCGCGACCAGGTGCGGCCGTTCTCCGCGGATTCGAGGAGGAAGGTGCCGGTGCGCCCGCCCGCGAGTTTGCGGTACAGGCCGACCGGGGTGTCGCCGTCCGCGAGGAGTCTGCGGCTGACGGGGATGACGCGCCGTTCGATGGCCAGCTTGCGGAACGTGTCGAGATCCATGGCGCCGAACCCTACTGGGCGAGCGGGAGGACGTCGGCGTCGAAGCAGGTGCGGTCGCCGGTGTGGCAGGCGGCACCCGTCTGGTCGACCTTGACGAGGACGGTGTCGGCGTCGCAGTCGAGGGCGACGGACTTGACCGTCTGGATGTGGCCCGAGGTGTCGCCCTTGACCCAGTATTCGCGGCGGCTGCGGGACCAGTAGGTGCAGCGGCCGGTGGTGAGGGTGCGGTGCAGGGCCTCGTCGTCCATCCAGCCGAGCATCAGCACCTCGCCGGTGTCGTACTGCTGGGCGATGGCCGGGAAGAGCCCGTCGGCGCCGCGCTTGAGGCGGGCGGCGATGTCCGGGTCGAGGTTGCTCTGCGGCGTGGGGGTGCCTGGGGCGGGCGCGCTGGTCATGCGCCCATTGTGCCGTGGCCGGGGGTCGGTCCGGGGCGGCGTCCGCTGGGCGGACCGGGCGCGGTGGTCGTACGCTGGCGGGCATGTCGACCCATGCGAAGCGTGAACGACTCCTGCTCGCCGATCTGTTGGAAGCGGCGGGACCGGAGGCCCCGACCCTGTGCCGGGGCTGGACGACCCGTGACCTGGCCGCCCATGTGGTGGTGCGGGAGCGCCGGCCGGACGCGGCGGGAGGTGTGCTGCTGGGCGTCCTGAAGAACCGGCTCGACCGGGTGCAGGCGGAGTACGCGGCGAAGCCGTACGAGGAGCTGATCCAGCTGATCCGCACGGGGCCGCCGCGGATGTCCCCGTTCGGCCTGAAGCAGATCGACGAGGCGGCCAACACCGTCGAGTTCTACGTCCACGCGGAGGACGTGCGCCGGGCCCAGCCGGACTGGTCGCGGCGCGAGCTGGACCCGGTCTTCGCCGATCTGCTGTGGTCGCGGTCCGAGCGGACGGCCCGGGTGCTGGGCCGCAGGTCCCCGGTGGGACTGGTGCTGCGCCGCCCGAACGGCCAGACGGTGGTGGCCCACAAGGGCGCCCCGGTGGTGACGGTGACCGGCGAACCCGGCGAGCTGCTGCTGTTCGCGTTCGGCCGCCAGGACGCGGCGGTGGTGGAGCTGGACGGCGACCAGGAGGCGGTGTCCCGGCTGCGGACGGCGGAGCTGGGGATGTAAGGCCCGGGACTGCCCCGACGGCGTTCAACAGGAGCCGTCCGCCGTACCGGCCGATGCGCGGCGGGTACGGCGGACGGGGCCCGCACGGTCAGCGGACCGGGTGCCCGGCCTCTCTGAGCGCTGCCTTGACCTCGGAGATCCGCAGGTCGCCGAAGTGGAAGACGGACGCGGCGAGCACCGCGTCGGCTCCCGCGGCGATGGCCGGCGCGAAGTCCGCGAGCCGGCCGGCGCCGCCGGAGGCGATGACGGGGACGGTCACGTGCTTGCGCACGGCCGTGATCATCTCGGTGTCGTAGCCGTCCTTGGTGCCGTCGGCGTCCATCGAGTTGAGCAGGATCTCGCCCGCGCCCAGCTCGGCGGCCCGGTGCGCCCATTCGACGGCGTCGATGCCGGTGCCCCGGCGCCCGCCGTGCGTGGTCACCTCGAAGCCGCCGGTGGGGGTGCGCCGGGCGTCCACGGAGAGCACCAGGACCTGGCGGCCGAAGCGCTCGGCGATCTCCCGGACGAGGTCGGGGCGGGCGATCGCGGCGGTGTTGACGCCGACCTTGTCCGCGCCGGCCCGCAGCAGCCTGTCGACGTCGTCGGCGGTGCGGACGCCGCCGCCGACCGTGAGCGGGATGAACACCTGTTCGGCGGTGCGCCGCACCACGTCGTAGGTGGTCTCGCGGTCGCCGCTGGACGCGGTGATGTCCAGGAAGGTCAGCTCGTCGGCGCCCTCGGCGTCGTACAGCTTCGCCATCTCGACGGGGTCGCCCGCGTCGCGCAGATTCTGGAAGTTGACACCCTTGACGACCCGGCCGGCGTCCACGTCCAGGCACGGGATGACGCGTACCGCGAGGCTCATCGCGCACCTCCCCGGTACGCCTCGACCTCGACCTCGACGACCAGGCTCGGGTCCACGAGGCCCGCCACGATCAGCATCGACGCGGCGGGGCGGACGTCGTCGAACAGCTCCTTGTGGGCGCGGCCCACCTCGTCCACGTCCCGGGCGTGGGTGACGTACATCCGGGTGCGGACGACGTCCTCGCGGCCCAGGCCGAGCTGCTTCAGCGCGTCGAAGGCGACCCTGAAGGAGGTGACGGTCTGCTCGTACGGGCCGCCCGCGGAGATCTGCCCGTTCTCCACCGAGGTGCAGCCGGAGACCAGGACGAGGCCGTTCGGCAGCTGGACCGCGCGGGAGTAGCCGAACCTCTCCTCCCAGGGGGCGCCGGAGGAGACGCGGTTGACGGATTCGGTCATTCCGAGACCACCCTCAGTGCTTCTTCGAGGGTGAACGCCTTCGCGTACAGCGCCTTGCCGACGATCGCGCCCTCGACGCCGTCCGGGACGAGCGCGGAGATGGCGCGCAGGTCGTCGAGCGAGGAGACGCCGCCGGAGGCGACGACGGGCTTGTCGGTGGCGGCGCAGACGTTCTTCAGGAGGTCCAGGTTGGGGCCCTGGAGGGTACCGTCCTTGGCGATGTCGGTGACGACGTAGCGGGCACAGCCCTCGGAGTCGAGGCGGGCGAGCGTCTCGTAGAGATCACCGCCGTCGCGGGTCCAGCCCCGGCCGCGCAGCGTGGTGCCGCGCACGTCGAGGCCGACGGCGATCTTGTCCCCGTGCTCGGCGATGACCTTGGCGACCCACTCGGGGGTCTCCAGGGCGGCGGTGCCGAGGTTGACCCGGGTGCAGCCGGTGGCGAGGGCGGCGGCGAGCGAGGCGTCGTCGCGGATGCCGCCGGAGAGCTCGACCTTGATGTCCATGGAGCGGGCGACCTCGGCGATCCGCTCCCGGTTGTCCCCGGTACCGAAGGCGGCGTCCAGGTCGACGAGGTGCAGCCATTCCGCGCCCGACCGCTGCCAGGCGAGGGCCGCCTCCAGCGGGTCGCCGTAGGAGGTCTCGGAACCGGACTCGCCGTGGACGAGGCGGACGGCCTGGCCG
This sequence comes from Streptomyces sp. NPDC001750, assembly GCF_042892615.1. NCBI lineage: Bacteria > Bacillati > Actinomycetota > Actinomycetes > Kitasatosporales > Streptomycetaceae > Streptomyces > Streptomyces sp. NPDC001750. The sequence continues at coordinate 72,453 of NZ_JBIAUE010000004.1, forward strand.
TCGCGGACGTCGACGGCGGGGAGGAGTTCAAGCTTCGGCATTACAGCGTCTCAATCCAGTTGGTCAGCAGCTGGGCGCCGGCATCGCCGGACTTCTCGGGGTGGAACTGGGTGGCCCACAGGGCGCCGTTCTCCACGGCGGCGACGAACGGCTTGCCGTGGGTGGCCCAGGTGACCCGGGGCGCGCGGATCTTGGGGTTGGTGACCTCCAGGGTCCATTCGTGCACGGCGTAGGAGTGCACGAAGTAGAACCGGGCGTCCGGGTCGAGCCCGGCGAACAGCTGGGAGTCCTCGGGCGCCCGCACGGTGTTCCAGCCCATGTGCGGCACGACCGGGGCCTTCAGCGGGCCGACGGTGCCGGGCCACTCGTCCAGCCCCTCGGCCTCCACGCCGTGCTCGATGCCGCGCTCGAAGAGGACCTGCATCCCGACGCAGATGCCCATGACGGGCCGGCCGCCGGCCAGCCTGCGGCCGATGACCCATTCGCCGCGGGCCCTGCGCAGCCCCTCCATGCAGGCGGAGAACGCGCCGACGCCGGGCACCAGCAGCCCGTCGGCGTTCATCGCAGCGTCGTAGTCGCGGGTGATCTCGACGTCCGCGCCGACGTGGGCGAGGGCCCGTTCGGCGGACCGGACGTTGCCGAAGCCGTAGTCGAAGACGACGACCTTCTTCTTCCCGCTCTTCGTGTTGTCGCTCACCAGTCGTACCTCAGTCCCAGAGTCCCTGGATCCGCATGACGCCCGCGACCAGGCACATCGCGGACCCGAGCCCGAGCAGGACGATGACGCCCCTGGGCATCTTCTGCTTCGAGAAGGAGTAGACGCCGCCGGCCAGGAACAGGCCGACGACGATCAATATGGTGCTGAGGCCGGTCACAGCGCGCCCTTCGTGGAGGGGATGATCCCGGCGGCCCGGGGGTCGTGCTCGCTGGCGTAGCGCAGGGCACGGGCGAGCGCCTTGAACTGGCACTCCACGATGTGGTGGGCGTTGCGCCCGTACGGGACGTGGACGTGCAGGGCGATCTGCGCCTGGGCGACGAAGGACTCCAGGATGTGCCGGGTCATCGTCGTGTCGTAGGTGCCGATCATGGGCGCCATGTTCTCCGGCTCGGTGTGCACCAGGTAGGGGCGTCCGGAGAGGTCGACGGTGACCTGGGCGAGCGACTCGTCCAGCGGGACGGTGCAGTTGCCGAAGCGGTAGATGCCCGTCTTGTCGCCGAGGGCCTGCTTGAACGCGGCGCCGAGCGCGAGGGCGGTGTCCTCGATGGTGTGGTGGGTGTCGATGTGCAGGTCGCCGTCGGTCTTGACCGTGAGGTCGAACAGCCCGTGCCTGCCGAGCTGGTCGAGCATGTGGTCGTAGAAGCCGACGCCGGTCGACACGTCGACCGAGCCGGTGCCGTCGAGGTCGATCTCGACGAGCACCGAGGTTTCCTTGGTGGTGCGTTCCACTCTGCCTACGCGGGCCGCGCGGGTCATGCGTCGTGCTCCTTCTTGATCTCACGTGCGGCCGGCGCCGTCGGTGCGTCGGCCGCGGGTCCGTCGAGCAGTCCGTCGACCGCGTCGAGGAACGCGTCGTTCTCCGCCGGGGTGCCCGCGGAGACCCGCAGCCATCCCGGTACGCCGTTGTCCCTGACCAGGACGCCCCGGTCGAGGATCCGACGCCAGGCGGTGTGGCTGTCGGCGAAGCGGCCGAACTGGACGAAGTTGGCGTCCGATTCGACGACCTCGAATCCCTTGGCGCGCAGCTCCTCGACGATCCGGTCGCGCTCGCTCTTGAGCTGGGCGACGTACCCGAGCAGCGTATCGGTGTGCTCCAGGGCGGCGAGGGCGGTGGCCTGCGTGATGGAGGACAGGTGGTACGGCAGCCGCACGAGCTGGACCGCGTCGACGACGGCCGGGTCGGCGGCGAGGTAGCCGAGGCGGAGCCCTGCGGCGCCGAACGCCTTCGACATGGTGCGCGAGAGCACCAGGTGCGGACGGCCCTCGATCAGCGGGAGCAGCGAGGGGTGGTGACTGAACTCGCCGTACGCCTCGTCGACGACGACCATCGACGGCCCGGCCGCCTGGGCCGCCTCGTACAGGGCGAGGACGGTCTCCGCGTCGACGGCGGTGCCGGTGGGGTTGTTGGGCGAGGTGATGAAGACGATGTCGGGCCGGTGCTCGGCGATCGCCTTCCGGGCGGCCTCGACGTCGATGGTGAAGTCCTCGTTGCGCGGACCGGAGATCCAGCCGGTGCCGGTGCCGCGGGCGATGAGGGCGTGCATGGAGTACGAGGGCTCGAAACCGATCGCGGTGCGGCCGGGGCCGCCGAAGGTCTGGAGCAGCTGCTGGAGCACCTCGTTGGAGCCGTTGGCGGCCCAGACGTTGGCGGGGCCGACCTCGTGCCCGGCGGTGCGGCTGAGGTAGCGGGCGAGCTGCGTGCGCAGCTCGACGGCGTCCCGGTCGGGGTACCGGTTGAGGTCGCGGGCGGCCTCGCGGACGCGTTCGGCGATCCGGTCGACGAGCGCCTCGGGCAGCGGGTAGGGGTTCTCGTTGGTGTTCAGCCGTACGGGCACGTCGAGCTGCGGCGCGCCGTAGGGGGACTTGCCGCGCAGTTCGTCCCGGACGGGGAGGTCGTCGATGCGCACGGGGCGTTCGGAGGAAGTGCTCACCGGTTCGGCACCTTCCATCCGAAGCGGGCCTTGACGGCCGCGCCGTGGGCGGGCAGGTCCTCGGCCTCGGCGAGCGTGACCACGTGGTGCGCCACGTCGGCGAGGGCGTCGCGCGTGTAGTCGACGACGTGGATGCCGCGCAGGAAGGACTGCACGGAGAGCCCGGAGGAGTGGCAGGCGCAGCCGCCTGTCGGCAGCACGTGGTTGGAGCCCGCGCAGTAGTCGCCGAGCGAGACCGGGGACCAGGGGCCGACGAAGATCGCGCCCGCGTTCTTCACGCGCTCGGCGACGGCGGCGGCGTCGGCGGTCTGGATCTCCAGGTGCTCGGCGCCGTACGCGTCGACCACGCGCAGCCCCTCGTCGAGGCCGTCGACCAGGACGATCGCGGACTGCCTGCCGTTCAGGGCGGGGAGGATCCGGTCCTCGACGTGCTTGGTGGCGGCGACCTGCGGCTCCAGCTCCTTGGCGACCGCGTTCGCGAGTTCCTCGGAGTCGGTGACGAGCACGGCGGCCGCGAGCGGGTCGTGCTCGGCCTGGCTGATCAGGTCGGAGGCGACGTGCACCGGGTCGGCGGTGTCGTCGGCGAGGACGGCGATCTCGGTCGGTCCGGCCTCGGTGTCGATGCCGATGCGTCCCGTGAAGTAGCGCTTGGCGGCGGCGACCCAGATGTTGCCGGGGCCGGTGACCATGTTGGCGGGCCCGCAGGTCTCGGTGCCGTACGCGAACATCGCGACGGCCTGGGCGCCGCCGGCCGCGTACACCTCGTCGATGCCGAGGAGGGCGCAGGCGGCGAGGATCGTCGGGTGCGGCAGGCCGCCGAACTCCTTCTGCGGCGGGGACGCGAGCGCGACGGAGGCGACGCCGGCCTGCTGAGCGGGCACGGCGTTCATGATCACGGAGGACGGGTAGACGGACCGGCCGCCGGGCGCGTAGAGCCCGACCCGCTCGACCGGGACCCACTTCTCGGTGACGGTGCCGCCGGGAACGACCCGGACGGTGTGCGGGGCGCGGCGCTGCTCGGCGTGGACGAGGGTGGCGCGCGCGATCGACTCCTCCAGGGCCGCGCGTACGAGCGGGTCCAGTGCGGCCAGCGCCTCGGTGAGCGCGGCGGCGGGGACGCGCACCTGGTCCAGGCGCACGCCGTCGAACCTCTCCGCGTACTCGATCAGCGCCGCGTCGCCCCGATGATGCACGTCCTCGCAGATGGGCCGCACCTTCTCCAGGGCGGCTTCCACGTCGAACTCGGCACGGGGCAGCAGGTCGCGCAGTGTTCGGCCCTCGGGGAGGGCGTCGCCGCGCAGATCGATTCGAGAGATCACACCGCAATTCTCGCAGACCGCACCCGTCGTCCCGGTGTCCGTATCACTGGCTGATACGTGTCCCCCGCCGTCACCGCTTCACTGGCTGATACGCGTCCCGGCCGTGACCGCTGCCCATAGCGTTCGCCTCGTCACTCAGCGGGAAGAACAGCTCCGTGAGCGGAAGGGGGTTACACCCGTGACCGAAGCGCATGACGGCGATTTCCCGGACGGTCTCAGCGCGGCGGAGCTGGGCATGTGGCAGGCGTTCCGGAACGGCAGCACCTACGATCTGCGGGCCCGCGACCCGGCGCGGGACGACCCGTTCGCCCCGTGCGTCTGGGGTCCGGAACGGAGTGTGGACGGGCGTGTCGTGGCCCGGCTGCTGCTGTCGGGGCCGCCGCCGCGTCCCGGGCGGGTCGCGGCGCTGAAGCTCCGCGGGGTGCGGATCAGCGGCACGCTGGATCTGGCGGGCGGGCGTGTCGCGCCGTACGTCGAGCTGACCGGCTGCCGCTTCGAGAACGAGGTCGTGTTCCCGGAGTGCCACTTCACGACCCTGCGGATCGTCGGCTGCGCGATGCCCCGGCTGGAGGCGGCGCGGCTGCGGACCGAGGGCGATCTGCATCTGCCGCGCTGCCGGGTCCGGCGCGGGATCCGGCTCACCGACGCCCAGATCGGCACCGATCTGCTGATCAACCAGATCGAGATCGGCCCCGACCGCAACGGGCGCGCCCTGGCCGCCGACGGTCTCGCGGTCGCCCAGGACCTCCAGGCGGAGCTGGTGGAGGCGCGCGGCGAGCTGAGCCTGCGCGGGGCGAAGGTCGGCGGTTCGCTCAGTCTGCGCGGCAGCCGGCTGCGCGGCCGGGAGGGCCGGCGCGCGCTGAACGCGCCGCAGCTGACGGTGGAGCGGTCGCTGTACATGAGCGAGGCGTGGGTGAGCGTCGACACCGGGATCCAGGGCACCACTCCCCCGTACGGCATCGTCATGGCGCCGACCCCGGCGCGCGGCACGCGTTCGCAGACCTTCGAGTGCCGGGGCGGGGTGCGGCTGGACGACGGGCGGTTCGGGGACGCGGTCGACCTGCACAAGGCGCGGTTCGTGCTGGCCCGGCACGAGGAGCTGTCGCTGCGCCGGATCGTGACCCCGGAGCTGCGGTTCAACGCGGAGCGGCCGGAGGAGGGCCGGGTCGTGCTGAACGGCGCGCGGGTGGTCACGCTGATCGACGTGTCGACCAGCTGGCCGGGACCCGGCGGTCTGGCGATGGGCGGGTTCGTGTACGAGAACCTCGTCCCGTACGGGCACTTCCCGCTCGCCCGGCGCCTGGAGTGGGTGGCCGCCGCGACCCCGGAGTACGTGCCGGAGCCGTACGAACGTCTGGCGACGGTGCTGCGGAACTGCGGGGAGGACGCCGACGCCCGCGAGGTGCTGCTGGCCAAGCAGCGGCGGCGGCGCGAGACGCTGCCGCTCGCCGCGAAGCTCTGGGGGTTCCTCCAGGACTGGACGGTGGCGTACGGCTACCGGCCGGGGCGGGCCGCGGTGTGGATGGCGGTGCTGTGGGCGGCGGGGACGCTGGCCTTCTCGCGGCACGCCCCGGCACCGATCAAGGAGGACGAGCACCCGGAGTGGAACCCCGCGCTGTACGCGCTCGACCTGCTGATACCGGTGATCAACCTCGGCCAGGACGGCTACTGGCGGATGAAGGACGGCTGGCAGTGGGGGTCGGCCGCGTTGATCCTGCTGGGCTGGATCCTGGCCACGACGGTCGCGGCGGGCGCCTCCCGGCTGCTGCGCCGCGGCTGAGCCGCCCGCGGGGCCGGGTCGCCGTGCCGCGCCCCTCGCCGTGGACCGGCCGCCCGACCCCGCGTTCCTTTGCTTTCTATTGACCTTGCCCGGTACAACTCGTCCACTCGGCACCAAAGCTTCACAGCGCCCCACTGGCGCCGTCCCGACCAGCGCTTTTCAATGGTCCGCACCATGTCACTCCTTCGTTCCCTGCTCCGTGCCACGCGCACGGCCCGGCGCTCCCCGCAGGACTCCGCCGGGCCGACGGCGGACGGCGCGGTGCTGCTCGACGCTCCCGACGAACGGCTCTCCCCCGCGCTCGTCGCCGCCGCCGTCGGGGCGTACGAGCCGGCCGCGGAACTCCTCGCCGCCACCCGGGACGGCGCCGAGTGGGAGAACCGCGACCGGTACCTCGGCCGGCTCGCCACGTTCGCCCGCAGCCGTGACGGCTGGCTGACCGCGTGGCTGGCCGCCGCCCCGCACGATCCCGACGCGCTGCTCGTCAAGGCCGAGCTGGCGGTCCGCAGAGCCTGGGAGTCGCCCGTACGGGCCGAGCAGCTGCGCGAGGTGACGCCGCTCATCACCGCGGCGGCACAGAGCGATCCGCGCGACCCGGTGCCGTGGCGGCTCGCGCTCGACCACGCCCGCGGCACCCGGGCCACGCACACCGCCTTCGAGGCGCTGTGGGAGCAGGCGGTCCGGCGTTCCTCGCACCACTACGGCTGCCATGTCGCCGCCCTGCGGTACCTCTCGGCCGCCTGGTACGGCTCGCACCGCGAGTGCTTCGACTTCGCCGAGCGGGCCGCCGAGGACGCGTTGCCCGGCTCGCTGGTGCGGGCGCTGCCCCTGCGCGCGGCATACTCCCTGCTGGTCGAGGGGCCGGGGGCACGGACCACCCCGGTGCAGGAGGAACGGATCGACGCGGCGGCGGACCTGGCGGCCACGCTGTCCGCCTCGTTCGCGCCGGGCGACCCCTGGCCCGCCGAGGTCCGCAACCTGCTGGCGTACGTGCTGGTGGCCCGGGGCCGGTGGGACGCGGCGCTGGAACAGTTCCGGCGGATCGGGCCCCACGCGACGTCGTTCCCGTGGGCGTCGGTCTCCGAGGACCCGCTGGGACGGTTCCTCGAAGCGCGGGAGGAGGCACGGTTCCAGGCGCCCGGTGCGGGGCCCCTGCCGGGGCGGGCCCGCAGGGGCCGTCCGCGCGGCCATTACGCTTGACCGCTGTGACCACCGCTCGCCTGCCCCTGTTCCCGCTGAACGCGGTGCTTTTCCCGGGCCTCGTGCTGCCGCTGAACGTCTTCGAGGAGCGATATCGCGCCATGATGCGCGAACTGCTCCGGATCGACGAGGACGAACCCCGCCGTTTCGCGGTGGTCGCGATCCGGGACGGCCACGAGGTCGCCCCGACGGCCACCGGAATGCCGGGAGAGGCACACGACTCCCCCGGGCGCGGCCCGGCCGACGGCTTCGGTCCCGACCCGATCCGGGCCTTCCACCCGGTGGGCTGCGTCGCCGACGCGGCGAAGATCCGGGAACGGCCGGACGGCACCTTCGAGGTCCTCGCGACCGGCACCACCCGCGTCGAGCTGCTCTCCGTCGACGCGAGCGGCCCCTACCTGACGGCGGAACTCCGCGAACTGGACGAGGAACCGGGCGACGAGGCGGGCGCGCTCGCCGAGGGCGTGCTGCGGGCGTTCCGCGGCTACCAGAAGCGCCTGGCCGGGGCGAGCCGGCGTTCGCTGACGACGGGGGCGGAGCTGCCCGACGATCCCTCGGTCGTCTCCTACCTCGTCGCGGCCGCGGCCGTGCTGGACGTCCCGGCGAAGCAGCGGCTGCTCCAGGCCCCCGACACCGCGACCAGGCTGCGCGAGGAACTGAAGATGCTGCGCGCCGAGAGCGCCGTCATACGGCATCTCCCGTCGCTGCCCGCCGTGGAACTGACGCGCGCCCCGACCCACCCCAACTGACCGGCGGACCACCGGGGCCCGGGCACTCCGGCCGACGAACCGGATCGCTCCTACCGACGAACCGACCACCCGAGGAATCCTCACCGTGGCGAAGAAGCCGAAGAAGCAGCAGCAGTCCGGCGGCACCCCGGCGACGGTCGCGCTGACCGCGGCCGGTGCGGCGTTCACCGTCCACTCCTACGACCACGATCCGGCGTCGGCCTCCTACGGCGAGGAGGCCGCCGAGGCCCTGGGCGTCTCCCCCGACCGGGTCTTCAAGACCCTGGTCGCCGACGTGGACGGCACCCTCACCGTGGCGGTCGTCCCGGTGGCCGGCACCCTCGACCTCAAGGCGCTGGCCTCCGCCGTGGGCGGCAAGCGGGCCGCGATGGCCGACCCGGCCGCGGCGGAACGCACCACCGGTTACGTGCGGGGCGGCATCTCGCCGCTGGGCCAGCGCAAGCGGCTGCGCACGGTGCTGGACGCGTCGGCCCGCGCGCACGGGACGATCTGTGTGTCGGCGGGCCGCCGCGGGCTCGAAGTAGAGCTGTCCCCCGACGATCTGGCGTCGCTGACCGGGGCGGTGTTCGCGGAGATCGGCCGCGGGTAGCGCCTGCCCCGGCCGACGCGGGGCGGCATGGGCCGCACGAACGGGCGGCGCCTGCGCGTCGGCGGGTGCGGGCAGGTGCCGCCCGCCCCTTCGTCCGCGCCTACGGGCCGGCCGGCGGAACCGGCGGGACATTTCCGCCGGGGGCCGTCCCCGGCCCTGCGGCCCCGTGTCCCGCGCCCGGGACCGGGCCGCCGGCCGCCCACCCCGGGTGGGTGCCCCACTCCGGCTCCGGGTCCCTCGGCCCGAACAGCGCCGTCAGCGCGAGGTGCACCACCATCGCCGCCACCGGCCAGGCCAGCCATGCCGCGGCCGCCGTCCTCAGCTGGAGCGGCGCGTCGAAGACCACGCCCTTGCCGACCGCCCGCGCGTGGGCGACCACGTCCTGGTCCGGCCCGAGCCACTCGCCGAGCCGCCAGGCGAGCAGCGATCCGAGCACCCCGCCCACCGCGAGCGCCACCACCATGGCGACACCACCGCGGCGCCGGAGCCAGAAGACCAACGCGGCGCTCAGCGCCCCGAAACCCAGGGCCAGCAGCACGAACGTGCCGTCGGCGCCGATCGCCTCCTCGCCCTCGCTGTCCTGGAGGAAGACGGCCGTACCGTCGGAGATCAGCGGAACCTTCGGCGCGAGCCACACCCACAGGAGCCCGAGCCCGGCACCGGCCACGGTCACCAGCAGGGCGACGGCCACCGCGCGCAGCAGCTCCGGTCCGGGATCCCCCTCCCCCTCCGCAGCCGGCCCGGATCCGGGGCCGGCCTTCCCGGGACCGTCCCAGTGCTGCGGGGTCTGCCAGGGGTTGTCGGACGAGGGCCGGTGAGGCGGCGTCAGAGGTGCGGTCACCGTGCCATCGTGCCAGGCATCCCCGCGCACCGCCTCATCGGACCGCCGCCCTGCGGTACGCCCAGGTGGCCGCGGCCAGCGAGAGGACGCCGACGACCGCGCAGACCGCGAGGTCCAGGGCGACGGCCGCCCAGTCCGGGTGGGCGTCGAAGGACCGTGCGAGCGCCTCGACCCCGTACGTCGACGGCAGCAGATCGCGCGCCCAGTCGACGGGGGTGGGCAGCCGGTCGGCCGGCAGGACGCCGAGCAGCAGCGCCGCCGACATGCCGAGCTGCCCGAGCAGCGTGGCCAGCTCCTGCCGGGGCGCGAGCAGCCCCAGCGCGGCGCCGAGCCCGGAGAGCGCCGCCCCGGACAGCGGGATGACGGCGACGAGCACCCACAGATGCGTCAGCGGAAGCCCGAACAGCACGCTCCCCGCGACCGCCGTGACGATCGTGCCGGGCACGGTGAAGGAGGCGTACGCCCCCGCCGCGCCCAGCACCACGGCGGCGGGCGGCACCGGCAGGGTGGCATAGTGGTCGAGCCCGCCCCCGGCCCGCAGCTGCCCGAAGTACTGGGCGAGCAGGTTGAGCGCGACGAACGCCACCACGAGGACACTGGAACCGGCGACGACCGCCCGTGCCTCGGAGCCGCCGTCGACGACCCCGCGCATCAGCACCATGATCCCGACGGACTGGAACGTCGCGACGAACAGCAGCGGAATACGGGCCACCCGGGCCCGGGACAGCTGGGCGCGGTACACGGCCGCGAGCGAGGGGAACAGCCGGGCCCGCGGCGCGAGCGGCACGGGGGCCGCCCCGTCGTCGCCGTCGGCCCGGGCGTCGGCGGCGGGCCGGACCGGTCCGGCCACCGCCTGCGCGGGAACGATGCTCGTCACCTGGCGCTGCTCCTGTCCACTCGCCGCCCGGCCACGCGCGCGCACCCGGCCTCCGCTGCCACCCCCGGCACCCCGGCCTCCTCGGCCGCCCCCGCCGTCGCACCCGTACCGGTCACGACTTCACCAGCCCCTTGCGCACGTCCCCGCCGAGCGCGAGATAGACGTCCTCCAGGCTGGGCGTCGCCAGGGTGAAGTCGTCGAGCGCGGCGAACGCCGCGCCGCCGGTCACCGCGGCGACCGCGGCCCGTGCCTCGTCGGGCCCGAGCCGCAGCACCCAGCGCCGCCCCGACTCCTGCGCCGAGCCGCGCAGCGCGGCCACCTCGGGGACGTCCAGTGGCGCCCGTTCGCGCCACACCAGCTCCACCCGGACCTCACCGGCGACGCGCTCCTTGAGCCCGTTCGGCGTGTCGCAGGCGATGACCCGGCCGTGCTCGATCACCGCGACCCGGTCGAGGACCGTCTCGGCCTCGATGACGTTGTGGGTGACCAGCAGGACGGTCGTGCCGCGCTCGGCCCGGCGCCGGTCCACGGCGGCCCACACCGCGCGGCGCGCGACCGGGTCCATTCCGGTGGTCGGTTCGTCCAGGACGAGCACGGGCCGCTCGCCGACCAGCGCGGCGGCGAAGCAGGCGAGCCGCCGCTGTCCCCCGGAGAGCTTCTTCAGCGGGCGTCCGGCGATGCCGGTGAGGCCCAGTTCGTCGAGCACGTCGTCGCGCTCGGCCCGGGCCTCGGCCACCGCGAGACCGCGCAGCCGGCCGGTGGTCTCGGCGGCGAGCGACACGGTCAGCTCGTCGAGGGCGGTGGACTCCTGCCCGAGGTAGCCGATCAGCCGGGAGGCCCGTTCGGGGTGGCGCACCAGATCGTGGCCCAGCACGGTGACGCTACCGGAGTCGGGTCGCATCAGCCCGGTGAGCTGCCGTACCAGGGTGGACTTCCCGGCGCCGTTGGGGCCGAGCAGTCCGAAGATCTCGCCGCGCCGCACGTCCAGGCTGATGCCGTCGGTGGCGCGGACCTCCGGTGTGGCCGGTGCGCCGCGACGGCCGCGTGCGGCGGGGTAGGTCTTGACCAGGTCACGCACCGCGCACACGGTCCCGGTCCCCGTCTGCGCCTGTGCTGTGCCCGTACTCACGAGGTACGAGAGTACGGGGTCGCACGACCCGGATCACGCCCGGGGCCGGGCCCGGGCGACGTCGGCGCCGCTCCCACCGGCCGCTTCGTCCGTCCCCGCGCCCGGTGCGCCTCCGGGCGTGCGGACGGGGCGCGTCCGGTACCGGGCCGGGCGCCCCGGACGCCGTCAGTCCCCGGAAGAACCCGTGCGCTCCGGCACCGGGGTACGCCCCGCCGCCGCGCGTACGTCGATCTCCCGCCAGAATCCCGCACGGATGGCATAGCGGTCGTGCTCGTCGATCTGGTCGTCCTTGTGGGCGAGCAAGCCGAAGCGTGCCGCGTAGCGCAGCAGTTCGCCGTCGATGCGGTGCGGGATGCGCGGGTACATCGTCGACAGCTTCTGCAGATGGGTGTGGTCGGACAGCCGCTCCATCCAGCGGCGGGCGAAGACCTGGCCCACCTCGAAGGGGTCGCCGCCGACGGTGGTGATGTCCTCCTCCCGGTCCGCCCAGCGCTGCTCGGCGCTGGTGAGCTGGGCCAGCGTGGGGAGGGACGCGGTGTCGGCGGGTTCGCCGAGTGGTCCGCCCCGCTCGATCCAGCCCTTGTCGGAGGACCAGCGCAGGGTGGCGCCCGCCGACGTGGACGGGGCGGAGGGCTGGGTGCCGGGACCGCGCAGGCTGCCCGCCAGATCCTTCGGGGTGGGGACGCCCCTTCCGCCGGGGCCGGGCCGCCCGGCGGCGCCGTCCTCCTCGGGCTGCGGGGCGCTCCCGTCGGCCTCGGCCGCCGTCCGCGCCTCCGACGCCCGCTCGGCGGACGCCGCGAGGGCCGCTTCCGGGAGCGGCGCGGAAAGGATCGCGGCGATCTCCGGACCGGGTGCGGGCGGTGGGGCGCAGACGCCGCCGGTCTCCTTGGCCCGTACGGCCTGGGTGATCCAGGTCCGGTCGAGCACCCGGCGTTCGTCGGCCTCGGCGACCAGGTCCTCGGACTGGTTGTAGTCGCCGTCGGCGGCCTGCACGGCCCACAGATGGACGGCGACGCCGTGTTCCTTCGCCGACATCAGGCCCGGCAGCAGGTCCCCGTCGCCGGTCACCAGCACCACGTCGGAACAGGCCCGGTTCCTGGCCAGTTCGGTGAGCTCCGCGTGCATCGCGGCGTCGACGCCCTTCTGCGCCCAGCGCCCGTCGCTGCGGGTCAGGGCGCCGAGCCGGACGGTCACCCGGGGCATCACGCGCAGTCTGCGGTGCTCGGGCTGCGGCACCCGGTCGGGGGCGCCGTCGAACCAGTAGATCCGCAGCAACGGCTGCCGCGTATCGGCCTCCGCCAGCTCGCGCAGCCCCCGGATGAGGGCCGCGTGGTCGACGGTGATGCGGGAACGGGCAGGTTCCCCGGCCAGCAGGCTCGCGGCCGCACCCAGCAGGTAACCGGCGTCCACCAGGACGACGCAACGGTCCACGCGTTCCACCCTCTTCCAGGAGTTCGGGTGTGATCTTTGCGAAGAGTTTCCTTCGAGTCTGCCCGAATGCGCGGTGGTAAACGGCCGGAACTCGATCATCGGCGTGGCGAACCCGGGAAGGCGCGAATTATACACCCCGACCACATCGCCATTACGCATGGTAATGATCCAACATGCACGGTTCATCCCATTATGTGAGCCTGAACGCGGTCCTGGCCCCGAGAGTCCCCCCAGGAGGAACACCATGGCCAAGAACAAGAACCGCAAGCAGAGCAGCCGGCAGAACCGCACGTCCGCACCCCAGCAGGGCACGGAAGAGGCCAAGCAGACCTCGTACGAGTCGCAGATACGGCAGTCGCAGGCCCAGGGCACCCCTTCCGATGTCGCCCGTAAGCACCAGCGCCGCTTCGGCCACAACTGACCGACGATTTCCGGTCGTCCGGCGACAGGCCGCGGGACCGACTGGGGCGCCCCCCGCCAGGTGCGGGGGCGCCCCTGTGTGCGCCTTCCGTGCACGCCCGCCTTCCGTGCGCGCCCGCCCCGGCGCGATGTGTCCCGGTGCGCACGTGCCCGAGGCGCGTGTCCCGGTGCGCGCGTCCCGCCGTCGCGGGACCGGTTGTTCAGCCGGCCAGGCAGGACGGTCCGAGCAGCACCTTCAGGTCGCCGTAGAGCGCCGGGTCGGGCTTCACCCGGTGCCGGTCGAGCCGGAGCACCGTGGTCTTGCGGGGGCCCTGGAGCCTGATCCGCACCTCGGTGTCGCCCCGGTGGTTGCTGAGCACCTCGCCGAGGCGGCTGACCATGGGCGGGGTGACCTTGACGGTGGGGATGGTCAGGATCACGGGGGCGTTGGTGCCCGCCGCCGAGACGTCGGGGACCTGCATCTCCATCGCGACCAGCCGGGGCACGTCCTCGCGCTTGTCGAGGCGGCCCTTGACGAACACGATGGTGTCCTCGACGAGCTGGGTGGACACCAGCTGGTAGGTGGCCGGGAAGAACATGCACTCGATGGAGCCGGCCAGGTCCTCGACGGTGGCGATCGCCCAGGCGTTGCCCTGCTTGGTCATCTTGCGCTGGAGGCCGGAGATGATGCCGCCGACGGTGACGATGGCGCCGTCCGCGTGCTCCCCGCCGGTCAGCTGGGAGATCGAGGCGTCGGCCTTGTCGGACAGCACGTGCTCCAGGCCGAAGAGCGGGTGGTCGGAGACGTAGAGGCCCAGCATCTCGCGCTCCTGCGCCAGCAGGTAGGACTTCTCCCACTCGACGTCGGAGAACTCCACGTCGAGCCCGAAGCCCGGCTCGTCGCTGTCCTCGTCGCCCATGCCGCCGAAGAGGTCGAACTGGCCCTCGGCCTCCTTCCGCTTGACCTGCACCACGTTGTCGATCATCGGTTCGTGGTGGGCGACCAGGCCCTTGCGGGTGTGCCCCATCTCGTCGAAGGCCCCGGCCTTGATCAGCGACTCGACGGTCCGCTTGTTGCAGACCACGGCCTCGACCTTGTCCAGGAAGTCCGGGAAGCTGCTGTACTTCCCCTTCGCCTTGCGGCACCGGATGATCGAGTCGACCACGTTCTGGCCCACATTGCGCACGGCCGTCAGGCCGAAGAGGATCACGTCGTCGCCCTGGGCCGCGAAGTTCGACAGGGACTCGTTCACATTGGGCGGCAGCACCTTGATGCCCATGCGGCGGCACTCGTTGAGGTAGACCGCGGACTTGTCCTTGTCGTCCTTGACCGAGGTCAGCAGCGCCGCCATGTACTCGGCGGGGTAGTTCGCCTTCAGATACGCGGTCCAGTACGTGACCAGGCCGTACGCGGAGGAGTGCGCCTTGTTGAACGCGTATCCGGCGAACGGGACCAGCACGTCCCACAGCGCCTGGATCGCCGCGTCGGAGTAGCCCTTCTTCTTGGCGCCGGCCTGGAAGAGGACGAAGTTCTTCTCCAGCTCCTCGGGCTTCTTCTTGCCCATCACACGGCGCAGGATGTCGGCCTCGCCGAGCGAGTAGCCGGCGACGATCTGGGCGGCCTTCTGCACCTGCTCCTGGTAGACGATCAGGCCGTAGGTCAGGCCGAGGGTCTCCTTGAGCGGCTCCTCCAGCTCCGGGTGGATCGGCGTGATCTCCTGGCGGCCGTTCTTGCGCTCGGCGTAGTTCGTGTGCGAGTTCATGCCCATCGGGCCCGGCCGGTACAGGGCCGAGACGGCGGAGATGTCCTCGAAGTTGTCGGGCTGCATCTGGCGCAGCAGGGAGCGCATCGGGCCGCCGTCGAACTGGAACACGCCGAGCGTGTCGCCGCGGCAGAGCATCTCGTACGTCTTGGGGTCGTCCAGCGGGAGGCCGAGCAGGTCCAGCTTGACGCCCTTGTTGCTCTCCACCATCTTGACGGCGTCGTCCATGATGGTGAGGTTGCGCAGGCCGAGGAAGTCCATCTTCAGCAGGCCGAGCGACTCGCACTGCGGGTAGTCCCACTGCGTGATGGTGACGCCGTCGGTGTGCCTCACCCAGACCGGTGCGTGGTCGACGATCGGCTCGCTGGACATGATGACGCCGGCGGCGTGCACGCCCATCTGCCGGACCAGGCCCTCCACACCCTTCGCGGTGTCGATGACCTTCTTCACGTCCGGTTCGTTCTCGTACATCGCCCGGATCTCGCCCGCCTCGCTGTAGCGCGGGTGCTTGGGGTTGGTGATGCCGTCGAGGTCGATGCCCTTGCCCAGGACGTCGGCGGGCATGGCCTTGGTGAGCCGGTCGCCCATCGCGTACGGGTAGCCGAGGACGCGCGCGGAGTCCTTGATGGCGTTCTTCGCCTTGATCTTGCCGTACGTGCCGATCATGGCGACCTTGTCGGCGCCGTACTTCTCCGTCACGTACCTGATCACCTCGACGCGCCGACGCTCGTCGAAGTCGATGTCGACGTCGGGCATCGAGACGCGCTCGGGGTTGAGGAACCGCTCGAAGATCAGTCCGTGCTCGATCGGGTCGAGGTCGGTGATGCCCATCGCGTACGCCACGATCGAGCCGGCCGCGGAGCCTCGGCCGGGGCCGACCGCGATGCCGTTGTTCTTCGCCCACATGATGAAGTCGGCGACCACGAGGAAGTAGCCCGGAAACCCCATCTGGATGATGACGTCCATCTCGTACTCGGCCTGCTTCTGCCGGTCCTCGGGGACGCCGCCCGGGAAGCGGCGGGCCATGCCGCGCCGTACCTCCTCCTGGAACCAGGTGACCTCGGTGAAGCCCTCCGGGATCTCGAACTTCGGCATCAGGTCGCGCTTCTCGAACATGCCGCTGGTGTCGATCTGCTCGGCGACCAGCAGCGTGTTGCGGCACCCCTCCTGCCAGGCGTCGGAGGAGTCGACGGCGTACATCTCGTCGGTCGTCTTGAGGTAGTAGCCGGTGCCGTCGAAGCGGAAGCGGTCCGGGTCGGAGAGGTTCTTGCCGGTCTGGATGCACAGCAGCGCGTCGTGCGCGGTGGCCTCGTGCGCGTAGGTGTAGTGCGAGTCGTTGGTCACCAGCGGCGGGATGCCGAGCTTCCGGCCGATCTCCAGGAGCCCGTCACGGACCCGGTGCTCGATGTCGATGCCGTGGTCCATCAGCTCCAGGAAGTACTTGCCCTCGCCGAAGATGTCCTTGTAGTCGGAGGCCGCCTGGAGCGCCTCGTCGAACTGGCCCAGCCGCAGCCGGGTCTGCACCTCTCCGGAGGGGCAGCCGGTGGAGGCGATCAGGCCCTCGGACCACTGGGCGATGGTCTCCTTGTCCATGCGCGGCCACTTCTGCAGCCAGCCCTCGGCGTACGCGTCCGAGGACAGCCGGAAGAGGTTGTGCAGGCCCGTGCTGTTCGACGCCCAGATCGTCTTGTGGGTGTAACCACCCGAACCCGAGACGTCGTCGCGCTTCTGGTGCGGCTGTCCCCAGAGGATCTTCCGCTTGTGCTTGCGGGACTCCGGGGCGACGTACGCCTCGATCCCGATGATCGGCGTCACCCCCGCCTTCTTCGCCGAGTGGAAGAAGTCGTACGCCCCGTGCAGGTTGCCGTGGTCCGTCATCGCGATGTGCGACATGCCCATCTCGTTGCACGCCTCGAACATGTCCTTGAGCCGCGCGGCACCGTCCAGCAGCGAGTACTGGGTGTGGACGTGCAGGTGCGTGAAGGGCGGCTTGCTCACGGCGGTGGGCCTCCGAAGTGCAGGCGCGGCGCGTAGCGCCTCGATGAGGGGCGGCGGTCGGGCGACGGGCGGGCGGGCTGCGGGTGACGGGTGGGGACAGCGTGGAAGTCTACGTCTCCCGGAGGGGGAGACGCCGGGCACTCCCGGACCCGGTCGCGCGTTGGAGGTGCTGGGAAAACCGTCCCGTTCGTCCCGGTGCCGTGACCGGCACCGACGCGTCAGGCACCAGGAGGCACCCAGAGATGTCGGAACCGCAGACCGGCGCGGCGCAGCGCGGGGAGCAGATTCTCGAGGTCTTCGACACCGCTTTCGGAGAACTGCTGGCGGCGGACCCCGCCGCCTTCCGGGTGAAGTTCCGCAGGATGGCGGGGTCGGCGTTCGCCTTCTACCGGGGCACGGCGTGCCTGTTCTACCGGGACCTGGAGCGGGAGCGCAACGGCGGCCCGTATCTGGACGAACGGACCGGACGGGTGTGGATCCACGGCGATCTGCACGCGGAGAACTTCGGCACGTACATGGACGCCAACGGCCGGCTGGTCTTCAACGTGAACGACTTCGACGAGGCGTACGTCGGCCCGTTCACCTGGGATCTGAAGCGGTTCGCCGCCTCGGTCGCGCTGCTCGGCTACGCGAAGGCGCTGAGCGACGACCAGATCACGGAGCTGGTCCGGATCTACGCGGCGGCCTACCGGGAGCGGATCCACGCCCTGGCGACGGGCGCGAAGACCGACGAGCTGCCGCCGTTCACGCTGGACACGGCCGAGGGCCCGCTGCTGGCCGCACTGCGCGACGCGCGGTCCCAGACGCGGTTCTCGCTGCTGGACTCGATGACGGAGATCCGGGACTTCGAGCGTCGGTTCGCGGCGGGCGGCGGCGCGATCGACCTGGACGCGGCGACGCGCTACAAGGTACTGGCCGCGTTCGACGGGTATCTGGAGACGCTCCCGGAGTCGAGCCTGGCCCGCCCCGACTCGTACCGGGTGAAGGACGTCGTGGGCCGTCGCGGCATCGGTATCGGTTCGGCCGGGCTGCCGTCGTACAACATCCTGCTGGAGGGCAACAGCGACGCCCTGGAGAACGACGTGGTGATCTATCTCAAGCAGGCGCAGACCCCGGCGGTCTCCCGGCACATCACCGACCCGGCCGTGCGGGGGTACTTCCACCACGAGGGCCATCGCACGGTCATCTCGCAGCGCGCCCTCCAGGCGCACGCCGACCCCTGGCTGGGCTGGACGGAGCTGGACGGCGCCGGGCAGCTGGTGGCCGAGGTGTCGCCGTACGCGGTGGACCTGGACTGGTCGGACATCGACGAGCCGGAGGAGATCGCGGCGGTCGTCGCCGATCTGGGCCGGGCGACGGCGACGATGCACTCCGCGGCGGACGACGAGAGCGGGCACTCGCTGGTGCCGTTCTCCACGGAGCGGGCGATCGACGCGGCGATCGCGGCGGACGAGGAGGGCTTCGCCGAGCTGCTGGTGGACTTCGCCCACGCGTACGGCTCGCGGGCCCGCGCCGACCATCAGATCTTCGTGGACCTCTTCCGCAACGGTCGCATTCCGGGGCTGTAGGCGCCTCGCGAGCCGCAGGCCGCCCACCCCTTCGGGCTCACAGATTCGCATGGGACACTCCTCGACGATGGACATATCCGGGACGCACCTCAGAGTCGTTCGCGCGGCGCTCTTCACAGCGCTCGTCGTGACGCTCTCCACCGCGTCCCACGTGCTGCTCTCCCGGGTGCCGCTGCCGCTGACCGCCGTGGCCGTGCTGGCCGGGGCGGTCTTCGCCGTGGCGTACGCGCTGGCAGGCCGGGAGCGCGGCTTCTGGGCCATCGCCGGGCTGCTGGTCCCGCTGGAGCTGGCCGCCGACACCTTCTTCACCACCGGTCAGCACCTCTGTTACGGCGCGGCGGGCGGCCCGATCGCGGGGCCGCTGCGCTCGGTCGGGGTGGACGTGCTGTGCGGCGGCGACATCGGCGTCGGCGCGTCACCGGCCGGTGACATCGGCGCCCCGCTCGCCTCGGTGACCGGCGCCGGGCACACCGCGGCGGCGCTGCTGGCCTCCCCCGGCCCCGCGGTGCCGTGGCTGCTGCTCGCCGCCCATGTGTCGGTCGGGCTGCTCGCCGCGGCCTGGCTCCGGCGCGGCGAGTCCGCGCTGGTCTCCCTGCTGGGGGCGGCCGCCGCCCTGGCGTTCCGGCCGCTGCTGGTCGCGGTCGCCGTCGTGGGCGCGGCCTGCCGGGCCGTACGCCTCAAGGTGCGCCCCGCCGGGCACGGCCCGCACCCGCTCCTGCACGCCCGCGTGCTCGTGCACTCCGTGGGACGGAGGGGACCACCGCGCTCGGCCCGCGCCATCGCCTGAGCACGTACGTCCCCAAGACCTCACACCACGGAGAGAACAACATGAGCAAGCGCAACAACCAGGCCAACAAGGCGGCGGCCCGCGAGCGTCTGCGCGCCGAGCGCGAGCGGCAGGCGAAGCGGGAGAAGACCCGTCGGCAGGTGGTCGTCGGCCTCTCGATCGTCGCGGTGCTGGCGATCGCCGGCGGCGTCGGCTGGGGTGTCATGGAAATGAACAAGCCGTCCCACTGGGAGGCGGCCAAGGACGAGAAGAACGTCACGGCCCCGAAGAACACCTCGGGCGAGAACGGCACGACCGTCGTGATCGGCAAGTCGACCGCCAAGAAGACGCTGGAGGTGTACGAGGACTCGCGCTGCCCGATCTGCGGCACGTTCGAGCAGACCATCGGCGAGACGGTGCACAAGGACATCGACGCCGGCAAGTACAAGCTCAAGTACGTCGGTGCCACGTTCCTCGACGACGCCACCAACGGCGAGGGCTCGAAGAACGCGCTCAGCGCGCTCGGCGCGGCGCTCGACGTCAGCCCGGAGGCCTTCCTCGACTACAAGTTCGCGCTCTACTCCGCGAAGTTCCACCCGGAGGAGAACGACGACAAGTTCAAGAAGGACTCCTACCTGATCGAGATCGCGAACACGGTCGACGCCCTGAAGGGCAACAAGGAGTTCCAGAAGAACGTCGAGGACGGCACGTTCGACGCCTGGGCGATGAAGATGTCCGAGGCGTTCGACAAGAGCGGCGTGCGGGGCACCCCCACGCTGAAGATGGACGGCAAGCTGATCACCGGGGCGGGCAGCGAGAACGCGCCGATGACGGTGGAGGAGTTCAACACCGCGGTCGACGCCGCGCTGAAGGGCTGAGACCCGCCCGCCGCACCGGAGCCGCGTGTTCCGGGCGGAACGGCTCCTGCCGTATGGCCGATTCCTGACGACTGTTCAGCAACGGGCAGGCGAACTTCCTCCGTTCGCCTGCCCGTTGGGCTTACCGGTCAGTAAGGTCCTGGCCCATGACCTCTCGACACCTTCCGCCGCAGTCGGCCGCCCCCAGTCGCCGCACGGTCGTCAAGGCCGCCGCCACCGCCGCCGCCGTCGCGCTCCCCGTACTCGGCTCCGCCGGCGCCGCGCGCGCCGCCGACGGGCCCGCCTTCCTGCACGGCGTCGCCTCCGGCGACCCGCTCCCCGACGGCATCCTCCTGTGGACCCGCGTCACCCCCACGCCCGACGCCGCGCCCGGTTCCGGCCGCGGTGCCGACACGACGGTGAGCTGGGAGGTCGCCGAGGACAAGGGCTTCTCCCGGATCGTCTCCCGCGGCTCCACCGTCGCGCGGGCCGCCTCCGACCACACCGTCAAGGCCGACATACGCGGGCTGCGCCCGGCCACCACGTACTGGTTCCGTTTCTCGGCGGGCGACGGCTCGGCGGTCCTCTCGCCCACCGGCCGCACCCGCACCGCGCCCGCCGCCGGGGCCACCGTCGCCGGTCTGCGCTTCGGCGTGGTCTCGTGCGCCAACTGGGAGGCCGGTTTCTTCTCCCCGTACCGGCACCTCGCGGCCCGCGCCGACCTCGACGCGGTACTGCACCTGGGTGACTACATCTACGAGTACGCGTCGGGCGTCTACCCGGCCGCGAAGTACGTCGTGCGGCCGCACGAGCCCCGGCACGAGATCCTCACCCCCGCCGACTACCGCACCCGGCACGGTCACTACAAGACGGACGCCGACCTCCAGGCCCTGCACGCCACCCACCCGGTGATCGCGATCTGGGACGACCACGAGATCGCCAACGACACCTGGTCGGGCGGGGCCGAGAACCACACGCCGGACACGGAGGGCTCCTGGGCCGACCGCGCCGCGGGCGCCAGGCAGGCGTACTTCGAGTGGATGCCGGTCCGCCCCGCCACCGAGGGCACCGTCTACCGGCGGCTGCGCTTCGGCGACCTGGCCGACCTGCACCTCCTGGATCTGCGCACCTTCCGCTCGCAGCAGTCGGCGGTGGGCAGCGGCTCGGTCGACGACCCGGCCCGCACGATCACCGGCCGGGCGCAGCTGGACTGGCTGAAGGCGGGCCTGGCCGGTTCGGACGCCGCCTGGAAGCTGGTCGGGACGTCGGTGATGATCTCGCCGGTCGCGTTCGGCTCGCTGCCCGCGCACCTGCTGGAGCCGCTGGCCGAGCTGCTGGGGCTGCCGAAGGAGGGGCTCGCCGTCAACGTCGACCAGTGGGACGGCTACACCAGCGACCGCAAGGAACTGATCACGCATCTGCGGGACCGGTCGATCACCAACACGGTGTTCCTGACCGGCGACATCCACATGGCCTGGGCCAACGACGTGCCGGTGAAGGCGGCCACGTACCCGCTCTCGGCCTCGGCGGCCACCGAGTTCGTGGTGACGTCGGTGACCTCGGACAACCTGGACGACACCCTGCACGTGGCGCCGGGGACCCTCTCGGCGGTCGCGAGCACGGCGGTGAAGGCCGCCAACCGCCATGTGAAGTGGGTGGACATGGACTCGCACGGCTACGGCGTCCTGGATGTGACCGCGGAGCGCTCGCAGATGGACTACTACGTCGTGTCCGACCGTTCGAAGCGGGACGCGACCTCGTCCTGGGCGCGTTCGTACCGGACGCTGAACGGAACGCAGAAGGTCGAACGGGTGAACCAGCCGGTGCGCTGAGGGTTCATTTTCAGCCACCCAGACTCGCGTTGACGAGGCGCTGCCTCACTACGGCGGGTGGTGTGCCTCCATTCACTAATGGGGACACACCGCCCGCCGGGGTAACGCGCGACGTCGCGTCCGCGTCTCAAACCCTGGAACGCGAGGATTCTTTCCTCCCTGTTCCGACCGGTTCGCCCCTCGGTCGATGCGGCTTGATCATCTCTGCTGCCGCCCTGACATGCGCACGTAATCTCCCTGGCGGCGAGGAGGAAGTACCTCCTCCACATATCCGCGAGGAGACCCCGTGCAGGCTCTTGCCCGTATTTCGCCGCGTATGCGCAACCGCGCGCTCGGCACCGCCGTCCTGGCCGGAACCCTGGCCCTGGCACCGCTCTTCGCCGCCCCCGGCTCCGCCTCCGCGAAGGCGTCCACCACCTCCGCCACCTCCGCGACCGCCGCGTCCGCCCAGGAGTGCGCGGACGGCACGGCCACCGACGCCACGGCGCGCAGGGCGCACCCCGAGAAGACCACGAACGCCCACGACCCCAACGAGCTGTCCGCCGCCCAGGCCAAGGCCATGGACGCGCAGCTGCGGCAGAGACTCGCGGACCGCCGGGTCAGCGGCTCCGCGCTCGCCGCGGGCGCCACGATCCCGGTGTACTTCCACGTCATACACTCCGGGACGACCGGCAAGCTGAGCGCGACCGCCATCAACAACCAGCTGAACGTCCTGAACGCCGCCTACAGCGGCCAGGGCACCGGCAACACCGACTCCGGCTTCCGTTTCACGCTGGCCGGCACGGACTACACGGACAACAGCTCCTGGTACGGCGTCTCGCCGGGCTCCTCCGCCGAGAAGTCGATGAAGTCCGCGCTCCGCAAGGGCGGCGCCAACGCCCTCAACGTCTACACCGCCAACCTCGGCGGCGGGCTGCTCGGCTGGGCGACCTTCCCCAGCTCGTACAAGTCCAACCCGTCCGACGACGGCGTCGTCATCCTGAACTCCTCGCTGCCCGGCGGCTCGGCCACCAACTACAACGAGGGCGACACCGCCACCCACGAGGTCGGCCACTGGCTGGGTCTGTACCACACGTTCCAGGGCGGCTGCACCGGCAACGGCGACTACGTCTCCGACACGCCCGCCGAGAAGAGCGCCGCCTCCGGCTGCCCGACCGGGCGGGACACCTGCACCAGCCCGGGTCTGGACCCGGTCCACAACTTCATGGACTACTCGTACGACTCCTGCATGTACCAGTTCACCCCGGGCCAGGTGCAGCGGATGAGCGACAGCTGGCTCGCCTACCGCGCCTGACCAGCCCGGTTCGCCGAGTGTCCGCCGAGGGGCCCGCGCACCGCGCCGGGCCCCTCGCGCGGGCGCCCCCGGCGAGGTCACCCTTCCCGCGCGGTCACAGGGTGGCGAGGAACCCGAACGCGACCTTCCAGGCCAGTTCGGCCGACGCCGCGTCGTGGTCGGGCAGTTCGTGGTCGGTGAAGAGGTGCCCCGCGCCCGGGTAGCGGTATACCTCGACATCGGCACCGGTCCGCTGCATGCGCAGATACCAGGAGTTCAGCCAGTCGTGCGTCTCGAACGGGTCGGGATCGGCGACGTGCAGCTGTACGGGCAGTTCGTCCACCGAGGCGTTCTCGGCGATGTCCGAGGTGCCGTGGAACAGCAGCAGGCCGCGCGCCTTCTCGTCACCGAGCGCCAGCGTCTGCGCGGTGGCCGCCCCCAGGGAGAAACCGGCGTACACCAGGCCCCGGTCGGAGTAGGGCGCGGCGGCCAGCACGGCCCGCCGCAGCAGTTCGTCCTTGCCCAGCTCCTCCTTGAACGCCAAGCCTTCCTCGACGGTGTCGAAGGTGCGTCCCTCGAAGAGATCGGGCACGTGCACCTCGTGCCCGGCGGCGCGCAGCCGGGCCGCCGCCGCGTGCACCGCGGGGCGCAGACCGTACGTCGAGTGGAAAAGCATGATGTCCATGGGGCCATGGTGCCAGTTGCGGCCGTGCCTCGCGTCGCACGGGGCCCGGCCGCGGGGTGCCCGCGCAGCGGTCAGGTCCGGCACCCTGATCACCGGAACAGCGCTCCCGGGCACCGCCGCGCACCGCACCTACCGGACCGCCGCCGCTCCGGTCCGGCGCCGGCGTCACCGCAGGCTGCGCACGTCCAGCTGTCTCAGCACCCGGTCGACCACCTCCGGGTCGTTGCCCGCCTCGTTGCGGGCGGACAGCACCGCGTGGCGCGCGGCGGACATCATCTCGCGCTGGACGCGGTTGACCGCCCTGAAGCGCTCGGCGCGCTGCGCGTACGCCTCGCGGCGCTCCTCGTCGACCATGTCGGGGCTGATCCGGGCCCCCATGTCATACGCCAGCCGCTGCAGCCGCTCGGCGACCTCCTCCGGGAACTCCTCGTCCTCCCGGATCTCCCTGAGCCGCTGCTTCGCGGCCTTGGCGGCACGGATCGCGAGGTCCTTCTCCAGCGCCTCCTCGGCCGCCGTGTCGGCCTTGACATGGAGCCTGCGGACCAGCCACGGCAGGGTGAGCCCCTGGACCACGAGCGTGGCCATGATCACGGCGAAGGCGATGAAGATGATCTCCTCGCGCCCCGGGAAGGGCTGCCCGTCGTCCGTCTTCAGCGGGATCGCGAGCGCCAGGGCCACCGAGGCGACCCCGCGCATTCCGGACCACCACATGACGACGGTCTCCCGCCAGCTGGTGGGGATCTCCTCGCTGACGTCGCGCCGGGTGTGCAGCCGCTTGGCGAGCCAGGTCGCGGGCAGCAGGTAGAGCAGCCGTACACCGACGACGACCGCGACGACGGCCAGGCCCCAGCCGAGCATCTGGAGCTCGCGGCCGTCCGACGTGCCGAAGACGTTGTGGAGTTCGAGGCCGATCAGCCCGAAGGCGACCCCCGTCACGAGGGTGTCGACGATCTCCCAGAAGGAACGGCCGGTGAGCCGGCCGAGCACGTCGTCGGCGTCGGCGGTGCGCTCCGCGAGGAAGAGTGCGGTGGTGAGCACGGCCAGGACGCCCGACCCCATCAGCTCCTCCGCGAGCACGTAGCTCACGAACGGCACCAGCAGGGTGAGTCCTACCTGGAGGGTGGCATCGCCGAGCAGGCCCATGAGCTTGATGGTGAGCCAGCCGAGCGCCAGCCCCACCACCACGGCGACGACCGCGGACAGGATCAGCTGCCCGAACGCCTCGGGGAGCGAGAAGGTGCCGCTCACCGCGGCGGCGATCGCCACGTGGTACAGCACGATCGCGGTCACGTCGTTGAACAGCCCCTCGCCCTCCAGGATGGAGACGAGCCTGCGCGGCAGTCCGACCGAGCCCGCGACGGCCGTCGCGGCGACCGGGTCGGGCGGGGCGACGAGCGCGCCGAGGGCCACGGCGGCGGCGAGGGGCAGTCCGGGGACTATCGCGTTGGCCACGGCGGCGACGGCGGCCGTGGTGACGAAGACCAGTGCCACGGCCAGCAGGAAGATCGGCCGTTTGTTGGCGGCGAACTGCCGCCAGGAGGTGCGCTGCACGGAGGCGTACAGCAGCGGCGGCAGAACCGCCGGCAGGATGATCTCCGGCGGGATGTCCACGTTCGGCACGAAGCTGAGGAACGCCATGCCGACCCCGGCGAGCGTCATCAGCACCGGCGCGGGCAGCCCGAGCCGCTCCCCCAGTGGGACCGTGACCACGGCTCCGAGCAACAGCAGGAGGAGCAGTGCCATTTGGTCCACGAGGTGCCTTCCGGAGCGCGGCGGACCGGCCGTCGTGGCCGGGCGGTCTGGGACTTCAAGCCTGCCACGTACCGGTCGCTACCCGGACAACACCCCCCTTCTCACCCCTGCGGGCACCCCGCCCCGCCGACCGCGGCCCGCGGGGTACCGGCGCTCACCGGCTGCTCACCGGCTCTCGGCCGCGATCTTGTCCAGGGCCCGCTGGAGGTCGTCCGGGTAGTCGCTGGAGAACTCCACCCAGCTGCCGTCGGACGGGTGCTCGAAACCGAGCCGGACGGCGTGCAGCCACTGCCGCGTCAGTCCGAGGCGGTTGGCCATCGTCGGGTCGGCGCCGTAGGTGAGGTCCCCGACGCAGGGGTGGCGGTGGGCGGACATGTGCACCCGGATCTGGTGCGTGCGGCCGGTCTCCAGCTTGATGTCGAGGAGACTGGCGGCCCGGTACGCCTCGATGAGGTCGTAGTGCGTCACGGAGGGCTTGCCGTCGGCGGTGACGGCCCACTTGTAGTCGTGATTGGGGTGGCGCCCGATGGGGGCGTCGATGGTGCCGCTCATCGGGTCCGGGTGGCCCTGCACCAGCGCGTGGTACTTCTTCTCGACGACCCGGTCGCGGAACTGCGCCTTCAGCAGGGTGTAGGCCCGCTCCGACTTGGCCACGACCATCAGGCCGGAGGTGCCGACGTCGAGGCGGTGGACGATGCCCTGGCGCTCGGCCGCGCCGGACGTCGAGATCCGGTACCCGGCCGCGGCCAGCCCGCCGATCACCGTCGTACCGGTCCAGCCGGGGCTCGGGTGGGCGGCGACCCCGACCGGCTTCACGATGACCACGATGTCGTCGTCGTCGTGCACGATCTCCATGCCCTCGACGGGCTCGGCGACGACCTGCACCGGCGCGGGCGCCTGCGGCATCTCCACCTCGAGCCAGGCGCCGCCCCGCACCCGCTCGGACTTCCCGACCACCGCACCGTCCACCTGCACCTTTCCGGCGGCGGCCAGATCGGCGGCCTTGGTGCGGGAGAAACCGAACATCCGGGAGATGGCGGCGTCGACGCGCTCGCCCTCCAGGCCGTCCGGTACGGGCAGGGTGCGGACCTCGGGATACGTACTCACCCGATCGAGTATGCCTTGCGGCGGCCGGTCCTCGTGCACGGTCCCGCCCGGTCCTCGTGCACGGCCCCGTCCGTCCGGCGCCGCCGGTCCCGTGCGCTGTCAGTCCTCGTGCACGGTCCCGTCCGGGTCCAGGCCGCGGAAGGAGAGAAGCACGATCAGGATGCCGCCGCAGACGATCGCGGAGTCGGCGAGGTTGAAGACGGCGAAGTGCTCGACGGAGATGAAGTCCACCACCGCGCCCTCGAAGACGCCGGGGGTACGGAAGAGGCGGTCGGTCAGGTTGCCGAGCGCCCCGCCGAGCAGCAGTCCGAGCGCGATGGCCCACGGCAGGCTGTAGAGCTTGCGCGCCAGCCGGGCGATCACCACGATCACCGTCGCCGCGATGGCGGTGAAGATGATCGTGAACGCCTCGCCGAAGCTGAACGCGGCGCCCGAGTTGCGGATCACCTCGAACTTCAGCCAGTCGCCGATGACCTCGATCGGCTGGTGGTGCTCCAGCCTCGCGACCACCAGCAGCTTGCTGACCAGGTCCAGCAGATAGGCGAAGGCGGCCACGCCGAAGAGCACCGCGATCTTCCGCTTGCCCCTGGCCCGGGGAGTCTCCTCGGCCGGGCTCCCGGTCCCCTCCCCTTCGGTCCCCTCAGCGTCGGGGATGTCCGGCGTACCGATGATGCGCTCCGCCTCTGCCACGTGAGTCCCTCAACCTAGGTTCCTGACTGAGGACGAGGGTACGGCACGGTGCGCCGGATCAGCCGCGTCGCTCCTGCTTCTGTTTGTCCTCGACACAGAGGGTGGCGCGGGGGAACGCCTGCATCCGGGCCTTGCCGATCGGCTTGCCGCAGACCTCGCACAGTCCGTACGTCCCGGCGTCGAGCCGGGCCAGCGCCCGCTCGGTCTGGTCCAGCATCTCCTGGGCGTTGGCGGCGAGCGCCATCTCGTGCTCGCGGGTGATGTTCTTGGTACCGGTGTCGGCCTCGTCGTCGCCCGCCCCGTCGCCGGAGTCGCGCATCAGCCCGGCGAGCGCGATGCCCGCGGCCTCCAGTTCGTTGCGCAGCCGCGTGCTCTCGCCGCTCAGCACGGCCCGCGCCTCGTCGACCTCCTCCGGGGTCCAGGGGTCCTCGTCCGGCCGGACCGCCAGCTCGCCGGGGGCCGCCGTGACGGCTCCCCCGCCCGACGGCGTGACGGACGCCGCGGCCTCGCCGGCCATGCGGGTCCGGGCCTCGCTCTTCTTGGCTACCACCGTGTGGGCTCCCGTCTGCTCGGCGGACTCGGCCGCCTCCGTGGCCGCCTCGGCGGCCTTCTTCGAGGACTTCCTGGCCACGCTCTTCTTCGCGGGGGCCTTCCCGGCCGGTGCCGCGTGCCCGGCATCCGTGCGCGCGGCGGACACCGCCTTCGAGGCCGCGGCCTTCTTCCCCGTGGTCTTCTTCACTGCGGTCTTC
Organism: Streptomyces sp. NPDC001750; assembly: GCF_042892615.1. NCBI lineage: Bacteria > Bacillati > Actinomycetota > Actinomycetes > Kitasatosporales > Streptomycetaceae > Streptomyces > Streptomyces sp. NPDC001750. Next base: position 100,456 of record NZ_JBIAUE010000004.1, read on the forward strand.
TCCGCCGCGGCCTCCTCAGCCGTGGACGCCTTCGACGTGCTCTTCCTCGCCACGGCCTTCTTCGCCGTGGTCTTCTCCGCGGCCGCCTTCTTCCCGGCCCTTCCGGTCGCCTTCCTCGCGGTCGTCCTCTTCTCCGCCGCGGCCTCGGGGCCGCCCTCCGCGCCCGATTCCGCGGCCGCCGCACCCGTGGATCTCGTCGACGCCGTCTTCTTCGCGGCGGTCTTCTTCGCCACCATGGCCGCGGCCCCTTCACATATTGTGATCTTGCACGCGAATCGTGCTGGGACGATAAATCGGCCCCGGCCCCGCGGCAACGGGGCACGCCGCCGATTCGCCACCGCCCGCGTCCGGACGCCGACCTGCCTGAATCCGTTGTGCCCAGCTCACAGCCCGATAATCCGACTCCCGTGACGCCCCGGCCGGCTCCCCGGACCCGTCCGTCCCCCTCTCCCCATTCGGGTCACGCCCCGCACCGCCCGATATCCGGTCGGCCGACGCCCCGACGGGCCCGTACACTGGCCTGAGCGAGAGGCGTGGATGGGACGAGTAGCGTCGTACGCAGCCAGGAGCGACCCGGGGACGGTGGAAGCCCGGGGGCGAGCGCGTCGTGAAGATCACCCGGAGCCGCCGGAAGAACGCCACGAGGCAAGTAGAACCGGCATCGCGACCCCAATGAGGGGGCCACGGGTGCGTGCCCGGGGCCAAGGAGGGTGGTACCGCGGGAGTCGACGAGGCTCTCGTCCCTCCGACGGAAGTGGAAATCGTCCGCCGGAGGAAGTCCGCCCATGACATCGCCGCAGTACCGCCAGGTACCCGCCCAGGTCGACCTGCCCGCGCTGGAGCACGCCGTGCTCGATTTCTGGCGCGAGAGCAAGGTCTTCGCCAAGAGCCTCGAACAGTCCGAGGGCCGCCCCGAGTGGGTCTTCTACGAGGGCCCGCCCACCGCCAACGGCATGCCCGGCGCCCACCACATCGAGGCCCGCGTCTTCAAGGACGTCTTCCCCCGCTTCCGCACCATGCAGGGCTACCACGTCGGCCGCAAGGCCGGCTGGGACTGCCACGGCCTGCCGGTCGAGCTCGCGGTCGAGAAGGAGCTGGGCTTCAACGGCAAGACGGACATCGAGGCGTACGGCATCGCCGAGTTCAACGCCAAGTGCCGCGAGTCGGTGACCCGCCACACCGACGCCTTCACCGAGCTGACCACCCGGATGGGCTACTGGGTCGACCTCGACGACGCCTACCGCACCATGGATCCCGAGTACGTCGAGTCCGTGTGGTGGTCGCTGAAGGAGATCTTCGGCAAGGGCCTCCTGGTGCAGGACCACCGCGTGGCCCCCTGGTGCCCCCGCTGCGGCACCGGCCTGTCCGACCACGAGCTGGCGCAGGGGTACGAGACGGTCGTCGACCCGTCGGTCTTCGTCCGCTTCCCGCTCACCTCCGGCCCGCTCGCCGGCGAGGCCTCCCTGCTCGTCTGGACGACCACCCCCTGGACGCTGGTCTCCAACACCGCCGTCGCCGCGCACCCCGACGTCACCTACGTCGTCGCGACCGACGGCAGCGAGAAGCTCGTCGTCGCCGAGCCGCTCGTCGGAAAGGCCCTGGGCGAGGGCTGGGAGACGACCGGGCAGACCTTCACCGGCCGCGAGATGGAGCGCTGGACCTACGAGCGCCCCTTCACGCTCGTCGACTTCCCGAGCGCGAGCGAGGGAAGCGACGAACACGGCACGGCCGGGGCCCACTACATCGTCAACGCCGAGTACGTGACCACCGAGGACGGTACGGGTCTGGTCCACCAGTCCCCCGCGTTCGGTGCCGACGACCTCCAGGTCTGCAAGGCGTACGGTCTTCCCGTCGTCAACCCGGTCCGCCCCGACGGCACCTTCGAGGAGGACCTGCCACTGGTCGGCGGCGTCTTCTTCAAGAAGGCCGACGAGGCGCTCACCGAGGACCTGGCCGCTCGCGGCAAGCTCTTCCGGCACGTCCCGTACGAGCACAGCTACCCGCACTGCTGGCGCTGCCACACCGCCCTCCTCTACTACGCGCAGCCGTCCTGGTACATCCGCACGACCGCGATCAAGGACCGGCTGCTCGCGGAGAACGAGAAGACCAACTGGTTCCCGGAGTCGGTCAAGAACGGTCGCTTCGGCGACTGGCTGAACAACAACGTCGACTGGGCGCTGTCCCGCAACCGCTACTGGGGCACCCCGCTGCCGATCTGGCGCTGCGAGGACGGCCACCTCACGTGCGTCGGCTCGCGCGCCGAACTGGGCGAGCTCGCCGGCACGGACCTGTCCGGTCTCGACCCGCACCGCCCGTTCATCGACGAGATCACGTTCACCTGCTCGCACGAGAACTGCCAGCTGGAGGCGTACCGCGTCCCGGAGGTCATCGACGCCTGGTACGACTCGGGCTCCATGCCGTTCGCTCAGTGGGGCTACCCGTACAAGAACAAGGAGCTGTTCGAGAGCCGTTACCCGGCGCAGTTCATCTCCGAGGCCATCGACCAGACCCGCGGCTGGTTCTACACGCTGATGGCGGTCGGCACGCTGGTCTTCGACAAGTCGTCCTACGAGAACGTGGTCTGCCTGGGCCACATCCTCGCCGAGGACGGCCGCAAGATGTCCAAGCACCTCGGCAACATCCTCCAGCCGATCCCCCTCATGGACCAGCACGGCGCCGACGCGGTCCGCTGGTTCATGGCGGCCGGCGGCTCGCCCTGGGCGGCCCGCCGCGTCGGCCACAACACGATCCAGGAAGTCGTCCGCAAGACCCTCCTGACCTACTGGAACACGGTGGCCTTCCAGGCCCTGTACGCCCGTACGTCGGGCTGGGCCCCCTCCCCGGCCGACCCGGCCCCGGCGGACCGCACGGTCCTGGACCGCTGGCTGCTGAGCGAGCTGAACGCCCTGGTGGACCAGGTCACGCAGGCGCTGGAGGGGTACGACACCCAGCGCGCCGGCAAGCTTCTGTCCGCCTTCGTCGACGACCTGTCCAACTGGTACGTCCGCCGCTCGCGCCGCCGCTTCTGGCAGGGCGACAAGGCCGCGCTGCGCACGCTGCACGAGGTCGTCGAGACCGTGACCCGGCTGATGGCCCCGCTCACCCCGTTCATCACCGAGCGGGTCTGGCAGGACCTGGTGGTCCCGGTCACCCCGGACGCCCCCGAGTCGGTGCACCTCTCCGCCTGGCCGAAGGCCGACCTCACGGCCGTCGACCCGGGGCTGTCGGTCCAGATGGCGCTGGTGCGCCGACTGGTCGAGCTCGGCCGGGCGACCCGCGCCGAGTCGGGCGTCAAGACCCGCCAGCCGCTGTCCCGCGCCCTGGTCGCTGCGGCCGGCTTCGAGTCCCTCTCGCCCGAGCTGCACGCCCAGATCACCGAGGAGCTGAACGTCGAGTCCCTGGCCTCGCTCACTGATTCCTCCGCTGGTCCAGCGGGCGGCGGCTCGCTGGTCGACACGACCGCGAAGGCCAACTTCCGCGCCCTCGGCAAGCGATTCGGCAAGGGCGTCCAGGCGGTGGCCAAGGCGGTCGCGAACGCCGACGCGGCGGCCCTCTCGCTGGCCCTGCGCGAGGGGACGGCGTCGGTCGAGGTGGACGGCGAGACCGTCACCCTCGCTCCCGACGAGGTGATCATCACCGAGACGCCGCGCGAGGGCTGGTCCGTGGCCTCGGACTCGGGCGCGACCGTCGCCCTGGACCTGGAGATCACGCCGGAGCTGCGGCGCGCGGGCCTGGCCCGTGACGCCATCCGCCTCATCCAGGAGGCCCGCAAGAACAGCGGCCTGGACGTCGCGGACCGCATCGCCGTCCGCTGGATGTCCACCTCCCCCGCCACGGTGGAGGCACTGACCGAGCACGCGGCCCTGATCGCGGACGAGGTCCTGGCACTGGACTACGCACAGGGCGAGGCGGACGCGGCCTTCGGCGAGCCGTTCGAGGACGAGGGCCTGGCCCTGACGTTCCGGCTCCGCAGGACGGAGCGGTAGGGCCTGTCTTCGAACTGCCGCCGCAGGCCGGAGGCCGGGCCGTTCGGCGTCCGGTGCTTCCCCGAGTTCTCGGCTCCGCTCGAGCAGGGGAGACTCCATTGATCGCAAGGCGGAGGACCGTCCTCGTACCGGACGTACGAGGACGACTCCGAGCGCACCGCGAACGTGCGTGACCGGCGTCGCACGGCAGGCGGCGGTTCGACCGCAGGACCTGGGACCGAGCCGGGTCAGCGGCCCCGGCTCCTCGGCGGGCCCGTCCGGAACCAACCCTTCCGGACGGGCCCTCCGACATGTGCCCCGGCCCGCGGCCGTATCCCCCGCACCCACCGGAACACGCAAAGGGCCGGGCCCCGGGGAAAACCCCGGGGCCCGGCCCTCAGCCTGCCGACGGCTACGCGCTCACCGCGCGCACCCGGCTCAGTTGTCGTCCTCGTCGATCAGGAAACCGCGCATCGGCGACGGGGCCTGCTGCATCGGCTGCGGCGCCTGCGGCCGCACCGGCGCCATCGGCTGGGTCATCGCCGGCGACATCTGCTGCTGACCGCCGTACGAGGGCCCACCGCTCATGGACGGGTTGCCGCCCATCGGCTGGTTGCCGTGGTTGCCGCCCATGCTGTGGCCCATGGCGCCTGCACCGGCCGGGGCCAGCGAGGGCGACGGCGGCAGCGAAGCGGTCGCCGGGGTGCGCGGCGGGGCGAGCGAGTCGTCCGCCTGGGTCTCCAGCTGACGCAGCTGGCTCTCCAGGTAGGACTTCAGCCGCGTGCGGTACTCGCGCTCGAAGCCGCGCAGGTCCTCGACCTTGCGCTCCAGCGTCGCGCGGGCCGACTCCAGCGAGCCCATCGCCACGCGGTGCTTCTCCTGCGCGTCCCGCTCCAGCGCGTCCGCCTTGGCCCGCGCGTCGCGCTCCAGCCCCTCGGCACGGCTGCGCGCCTCGCCGACGATCTTGTTGGCCTCGGAACGGGCCTCCGCGATCGCCTGGTCGGCCGTCTGCTGCGCGAGCGAGAGAACACGGGCGGCGCTGTCGCCGCCGGGACCCTGACCGGGCTGCTGCATCTGCGGCGGCTGCTGCATCTGCTGCTGCGGGGCGTGACCGCCCATGGGGCCGCCCATCGGACCACCCATGGGGCCGCCCTGCATCGGGCCGGGGCCGTGCGGGCCCTGCGGACCGGGACCGTGCTGACCCTGGGGGCCGGGGCCGTGACCACTGGGGCCGGCGGGCAGCTGCGGAGCGCCACCGGGCAGCTGGGGCGGACCCATCTGCGGGGGCTGCTGCTGGACCGGCGGTCCCGATATGGCGGCGGGCACGGGGGCCCCGGGCCGGTCCTGCGGCTCCGGCTTGCGCATGCCCTGCTGCTGGTTCTGCGCGGCGGCACGCGTGGCGGCGGCCAGCTTGGCGCGCAGGTCCTCGTTCTCACGGAGCAGGCGGGTCAGCTCGGCCTCGACCTCGTCGAGGAAGGCATCGACCTCGTCCTCGTCGTAGCCTTCTCGGAGACGGACGGTTGTGAACTGCTTGTTCCGCACGTCCTCGGGGGTCAGCGGCATCTCTTCTTCACCTCTACGTAGTCGTCGGCAGTCGGCAAGACCGTATCGCTCACAACCCGATCACGATGCCTCTCAGGATGAAAACGATGATCATCAGAACGAAGAAGGACAGGTCGAGTGCCACGCCCCCGATACGCAGCGGCGGGATGAACCGCCGCAGAAGCTTGAGCGGTGGATCGGTGACCGTATAAGTGGCCTCGAGTATGACCACCATCGGCTTGCCGGGCTGCCATGAACGCGCGAACTGGAAGACGTAGTCCATGACCAGCCGGAAGATCAGCACGATGAGGAAACACGTCAACGCGATATAGACAACCTGCAGTGCGACGCCCATTTCGCGCTTCCCTCTCCCCTGGCTCTCTGGCTCCGGCCTCCCGGCCGGGTCGTTCTCGGTGTCGTGTTCTCAGCTCTGGTTGAAGAATCCGCCCTCAGCGATGCGGGCCTTGTCCTCCGCCGTGACATCGACGTTAGCAGGAGACAGCAGGAACACCTTCTGCGTCACGCGCTCAATGCTGCCATGGAGTCCGAAGACGAGTCCTGCCGCAAAGTCGACAAGTCGCTTCGCGTCCGTATCGTCCATCTCCGTGAGGTTCATGATCACCGGAGTGCCCTCACGGAAGTGTTCACCGATGGTACGGGCCTCGTTGTAGGTCCTGGGGTGCAGCGTGGTGATGCGGTACGGCTCCCGCTCGGACACGACCTTGGGCATGATCACCGGTGCGTTCTTCTCCATGTTCGGGCGTTCGGGTGTGATGGATGCCACGGGTGCGATCCGGGCGGGTCGCTCCCTTTCCACCGGGATCTGCACCGGCTCCCGCTGCGCGGGAGGCTGCACCGCTCGCACCGGTTCGTCCTGTTCGCGCTCCCGCTCGCGGTCCCGCTCCCGTTCGACCTGATGCGCGGGCTGATGCCGCCGCCGGTCGCGCTCGGGCTCCGGCTCGGGTTCGAATTCGTCATCGGGGTCGAACCCCGGACCGTCGTACCCATCGTCCTCCACGAGGCCGAGGTAGACCGCCATCTTGCGCATCGCGCCGGCCATGCTCTGAATCCTCCGCTCTGTGGTGGATCGGCATCTGTCACCAAGTGCCCCGCGATCCACTGTGGTCTGCCCGCCATCAGCGGGATTGACCATATTTTCTGCTGTGGTCCGACTCGTTTGGCGACGTTACCCGAGGCTCGGTCGGACTCCGAGTACCGCCGTACCGACGCGTACATGTGTCGCTCCGGCCGCGACAGCGTCCTCGAGGTCCGAACTCATCCCGGCGGAGACCATGTTCGCAGCCGGATGGTCCGCGCGCAGGCGGGACGAGAATTCCATCAGCCGATCGAAGGCGGCACGCCGCCGTCCCGCGTACGGTCCGGCGAGCGGCGCCACGGTCATCAGACCGGCGAGCCGCAGTCCGGGCGCCGCGGCGACCGCGGCGGCCAACTCCTCGATCCCGTCCGGCGCGACACCGCCCCGGACACCCCGCTCGCCGCTCTCCGCGTCGAGCGCCACCTGTACGAGGCAGCGGAGTTCGCGACCTTCGCGCACGGCCGCCCCCGAGAGTGCCGTGACCAGTTTGACCCGATCCACCGATTGCACAAAATCGGCATAACCGGCCACAGAACGAACCTTATTCGTCTGCAACTGACCGACAAAATGCCACCTGAGTGGCAGATCCGCACACGCGGCGGCCTTGGGGGCGGCGTCCTGGTCGCGGTTCTCGGCGACATGGCGCACACCGAGTTCACTCAGAATCCGCACATCGCTCGCGGGATAGGTCTTGGTGACCACGATGAGGGTCACCTCCTCCCGCGCGCGGCCCGCGGCGGAGCAGGCGGAGGCGATACGTTCTTCCACCCGTGCCAGATTTCCGGCGAGTTGGGTTCTACGGTCCGTCATGCCCTATCAGTCCAACCAGACATATCCGGCGAGCCGCCCGGTGGTGCGGTCGCGGCGGTACGAGAAGTGATCGCCCGATTCGAGGGTGCAGATCGTCGATGCCTGCCGGTCCTCCACCCCGAGCGCTTCGAGCTGCGCGTGGACCCCTGCGGTGACGTCCACGGCGGGGGTGCCCCAACTGGTCTCGGACCAGGAGGCCGGAACGGTCTCGGCGACCTCTTCGCGCATCGCGGCGGGGACCTCGTAGCACCGTCCGCAGACGGCCGGTCCGGTCCGGGCGACGATCCGCGAGGTCTTCGCGCCGAGCGTGGTCATCGCCTCGACCGCGGCGGGGACGACTCCGGCGACCAGTCCGGGGCGGCCCGCGTGCGCCGCGGCCACGATCCCGGCGTCGGGATCGGCGAGGAGTACGGGGGTGCAGTCGGCGGTGAGCACGGCGAGCGCGAGCCCGCGCCGCGCGGTCACCAGCGCGTCCACGGCGGGGATCTGCGAGGCGTCCCCCCAGGGGGCGTCGACGACCGCGACGTCCCGTCCGTGCACCTGGTTCATCCAGACGACCCGCACCGGGTCCAGGCCGAGGGCCCCGGCGGCGCGCTCCCGGTTCGCCAGAACGGCGGCGGGGTCGTCACCGACCGCGCCGCCGAGGTTGAGCTCCTCGTACGGAGCCGCGCTCACCCCGCCCCACCTGTCGGTGAAGGCGAAGTGCGCGCGGCCCGCCGAGGTCTCCGAGGCCACCGCAGGAACCGAGCGGTGCGGGACTATCACTTCAAGAAGTCCGGGACATCCAGCTCTTCGATCTGGGAGTCCGGGTAGGGCCGGGCCGGCGGGATGTGGGGCGCGGCGGTGACCGGCGGCAGGTGCTTCTCGGCCACCGGAGCGGGTTCGGCCGGCGGCGCGGGCTCCTCGCGCGGGGGCAGGGAACCCAGCCCGCCGGTGTGGCGCACGTGCTCGGACCTGACCGACGGTGCCGGCTCCTCGCGCTTGGCGGAGTTCGCGCCCAGGACGTTCTCGCGGCGGGTCGGCGGTTGTCCGCCGTCGAAGCCGGCCGCGATCACGGTGACGCGCACCTCGTCGCCCAGCGCGTCGTCGATGACGGCGCCGAAGATGATGTTCGCCTCGGGGTGCGCCGCCTCGCTCACCAGCTGGGCGGCCTCGTTGATCTCGAAGAGACCGAGGTCGCTGCCACCGGAGATGGAGAGCAGGACACCACGGGCGCCGTCGATGGACGCCTCCAGGAGCGGCGAGGAGATCGCCATCTCCGCTGCGGCCACCGCGCGGTCGTCGCCGCGGGCGGAGCCGATGCCCATGAGCGCCGATCCGGCCTCGGACATGACCGACTTGACGTCGGCGAAGTCGAGGTTGATCAGGCCGGGCGTCGTGATGAGGTCGGTGATGCCCTGGACGCCCGAGAGCAGCACCTGGTCGGCCGACTTGAACGCGTCGAGCACGCTGACCTGCCGGTCCGAGATGGACAGCAGCCGGTCGTTGGGGATGACGATGAGGGTGTCGACCTCTTCGCGGAGCTCGGCGATGCCGTCCTCGGCCTGGTTCGCGCGGCGCCGGCCCTCGAAGGTGAACGGGCGGGTGACCACGCCGATCGTCAGGGCGCCCAGGGAGCGCGCGATGTTCGCGACGACGGGTGCGCCGCCGGTGCCGGTGCCGCCACCCTCCCCGGCGGTGACGAAGACCATGTCGGCCCCCTTGAGGACCTCCTCGATCTCCTCGCGGTGGTCCTCTGCCGCCTTGCGACCGACGGCCGGGTTGGCCCCGGCGCCGAGTCCGCGGGTGAGTTCGCGGCCGACGTCGAGCTTGACGTCGGCGTCGCTCATCAACAGGGCTTGCGCATCCGTGTTGATCGCGATGAACTCGACGCCCTTGAGACCGACCTCGATCATTCGGTTGATGGCATTGACACCACCGCCGCCGACACCGATGACCTTGATGACTGCGAGGTAGTTCTGCGGTGCTGCCACGTCGAAGGCCTCTCGCCTCGAGTTACGTGTCGTCGCTTGACGGTGTTCCCGCCGCGACGACGGATGCCGATTGGGGCGGTCCGAAACGCCGACCCAAACCCTAACGTTGAAGTTTAGGGTTACCAGTGTGCCTGTTTCATGGACTCTTCCGAACAGGACACTAAGTCGACAAGTGGCGCGTGTTCAACGAACACGCCGAACCTCCCGTTTTTCTTTTCACCCTATGTGATCACCCGTAGCGCTGACCAACCAGGGTGCTGGCCAGGCCACATGCGCGTCAACCGTCCGATACCGCAGGGGCGGTGGGCGCACTCACATCGAAGTGTCCCGCTTTGGGGGCGGCTTTCATCAGAGCGGTGAGGACCTCGGCCTTCACCGACCCGTCCTCGCCGCTGCCCCAGTTCACCGTACGGCCCCGGGTGAGCTCCAGGGAGATCGCATCGTACGAGGTGACCCGTACGACCTCGGTGTCCTTGGCGACATCGCCCGGGAGTCCGCCCGCGACCCGGACCGCCTCCCGTACCAGCCGATCGCTGCCGAAGCGGCGCAGACCGGCCGACTGACGAGGAGTCAGTTCCAGGATCGGTACGCGCCTGGGCGCTTTGTCCACGGTCGCGAAACGCACGCCCTTCGCGTCCACTTCGACGAACTTCGCACCCTTTTTCATCAGCAGGACCGGCTGCCGTTCGGTCACTTTAAGTCCGATTCCGTGCGGCCATGACCGCACGACATCCACCGAGTCGATACGACGCACCTTCTGGCGCAACCGGTCGGCGATGGCGTCGGTGTCCACGGAGATGAGCGGGGCGCCGATCGGCACCGCCGCGGCGGCCTCGACCTCGGCCGGGGTCAGCACGTCGACACCAGTCGTCCTGACCCGTTCGACCCGGAGCCAGGACGAGCCGTAGAGCGCCCAGACGGCTCCCGAACTTAGCAGCAGGACCAGCACGCCGGTCACGATCGACTGGACACGGCTGGGCCGCCAACGCCCTTCGGGGCTCGGCGGGTCGGCCGGGGAGTCCTTCTGCTGCGCTGCACCGCGCTGGGCGGTCGTCGGTCCGGCCACGCTCGCTCCTCACACCGGGTCCGGGAGCCGTGCCCCCGGACCCGTCCGCCTCACACGCCTCGGCGTGCGGCAATCGCCTCGTACACCATCCCGACGAGCAGGTCGTCGGCGTCCCTGCGACCGAACTCGGCGGCGGCGCGGGACATTTCGTACAGCCGGTGCGGATCGGCGAGCACCGGGAGGACGTTGCCCTGCACCCACTCGGGGGTGAGCGCCGCGTCGTCCACCAGCAGGCCGCCGCCCGCGTTCACCACCGGCTGCGCGTTGAGCCGCTGTTCGCCGTTGCCGATGGGCAGCGGCACATAGGCGGCGGGCAGCCCGACGGCGGAGAGCTCGGCGACGGTCATCGCGCCCGCGCGGCAGAGCATCATGTCGGCCGCCGCGTACGCGAGATCCATCCGGTCCACGTACGGTACCGGGATGTACGGCGGCATACCGGGCATGTTGTCGACGTGCGGCAGTTCGTTCTTCGGGCCGACCACGTGCAGGATCTGGATCCCGGAGCGCTGGAGCAGCGGGGCGACGCGCTGGACCACCTCGTTGAGGCGGCGCGCGCCCTGGGAGCCGCCGGAGACCAGCAGCGTCGGCAGGTTGGGGTCCAGGCCGAAGGTGGCACGCGCCTCGGGACGGACCCGGGCGCGGTCCAGGGTGGCGATGGTCCGGCGCAGCGGGATGCCGATGTAACGGGCGCCGCGGAGCTTGCTGTCGGGGGTGGAGACGGCGACCCCGTGGGCGTACCGCGAGCCGATCTTGTTGGCCAGACCGGGCCGGGCGTTGGCCTCGTGGACGACGATCGGCACACCGGCGCGCTTGGCCGCCAGATAGCCGGGCAGGGCGACGTAGCCGCCGAAGCCGACCACGCAGTCCGCCTTGGTGCGCTCCAGGACCTGCTCGGCGGCCTTGATGGTGCCGCGCAGCCGTCCCGGGACGGTGATCAGTTCCGGGGTGGGCTTGCGCGGCAGCGGTACGGCCGGGATGAGGGCGAGTTCGTACCCCCGCTCGGGTACGAGCCTGGTCTCGAGTCCGCGCTCCGTGCCGAGGGCAGTGATCCCCACGGTCGGGTCCTGCCTGCGCAGGGCGTCCGCGAGGGCGAGCGCGGGCTCGATGTGGCCGGCGGTCCCCCCGCCGGCGAGTACGACATGCACCGAAATTCACCGCTCTCCGGACGGACGCTTCTTGACGCGCCGTCTCATCGTCTTCCATCTCACCCCGGGCCTCCGCATGGCCAGGGCCGCCTTCGCGGCGGGTTCCTCTCGCGCGAACGCGATCAGCAGCCCGACGGCGAACATGGTCGGCAGCAGGGCCGACCCTCCGTAGGAGAACAGCGGGAGCGGGACACCGGCGATCGGCAGCAGGCCGAGCACCGCACCGATGTTGATCACGAACTGCACCATGATCCAGGTGGTCACGCCTCCCGCGGCGTACCTCACGAAGGGGTCCTCCGTGCGTCCGGCCACGCGGATACTCGCATAGCCTAGAGCCGCGAAGAGAGCGAGCACCGACAGCGTCCCCGCCAGCCCCAGTTCCTCCCCGGTGATGGCGAAGATGAAGTCGGTGTGCGGTTCAGGCAGTTGACCCCATTTTTCCACACTCGCGCCGAGCCCGGAACCGAACCATCCGCCGGAGGCCAGGGCGTAGATGCCGTGCACGGCCTGCCAGCAGGAGTCGTCGGGGCCCGGGTCGGTGGCGCCCACGCAGGCGAGCCGGGACATCCGGTTCGGGCTGGTCTTGATCAGCACGAAGGCGATCACGGTGGCGAAGGCGAGCACCCCGCCGAAGAGCCGGGTGGGGGCGCCCGCCAGCCAGAGCAGTCCGAACAGGATCGCCGTGAGAATGATCGCAGTGCCCATGTCACCGCCGAGCATGATCAGCCCGAGGAGCAGGAAGGCGACCGGGACGAGCGGCACGAGCATGTGCTTCCACTGCGTGAGCAGTTGCTTGTCCTGTTTGCGGGCGAGCAGGTCGGCGCCCCACAGGACCAGCGCGAGCTTGCCGAACTCGCTGGGCTGGAGCTGGAAGGGGCCGCCCAGCGAGAGCCAGTTCTGGTTGCCGTTGATCGACATCCCTATCCCCGGCACCTGGACCAGCGCCATCAGGAAGACGGCTCCCAGGAGCAGCGGGTAGGACAGCGCCCGGTGGAGCTTGACGGGCATCCGGGCGGCGACCGCCATCAGAACGGCGCCGATGACGGCGGCGAGGAACTGCTTGCGGAAGAAGTAGCCGCCGGGCTTGTTCAGCTCCAGGGCCTTGATCATCGAGGCGGAGTAGACCATCACCAGGCCGAGCACGGTGATCAGCAGGCCTGCGCCCAGGATCAGGTAGTACGCGGTCAGGGGACGGTCCCAGGCCCGCCGTGCCCGCTCGTACAGCCGCCGTGCCGCGCCGCCGCGAGGGGCGCGGGGCGAACCGGCGGTACGGCCCTTGGGGCGGGGTGCGGCGGGGCGCCGGGGACCGGTGGCGGAGCGGACCCGCAGGAGGGGTCCGAGGGGTGCCCCGGCGCCCGCGGGCAGGGGCGGGGCGAGTGCCCGGCTGATCGCCGCGGGGACCCGTGGGCGGTTCCCACGGGCCACTGCGGCAGAGCTCTCTTCGGCCGGCATTGTCGCTGTCCCCTCCACTGTGCGTGCCCGGGGCCGCCGCCGAGGGCCGGGCTCCCGCGCCCGGTCGTGCGGACACAACACGGCGCGGAGGCCGGCCCCGTCAGTCGCTCTCGGCTGCGAGCGCGCGGACCGCGTCCGCGAACGCCTCGCCCCGCTTGTTGTAGTTGACGAACATGTCCATCGAGGCGCAGGCCGGGGCGAGCAGGACGGTGTCCCCCGGCCCGGCGAGCCGGGCCGCCTCGCGGACCGCCTCGGGCATCGCCCCAGTGTCGGTCCGGTCGAGGTCGACCACCGGGACCTCGGGGGCGTGTCGCGCGAGGGCTTCGCGGATCAGCGCCCGGTCCCGGCCCATCAGCACCACGCCCCGCAGCCGCCCGGCGGCACCGGTCACCAGTTCGTCGAAGGAAGCGCCCTTGGCAAGGCCGCCGGCGATCCACACGATCGGGTCGTAGGCGGCGAGGGACGCCTCCGCGGCGTGCGTGTTGGTGGCCTTGGAGTCGTCGACGTAGGCGACGTCCGCGACGTCCGCGACGTGCTCGATGCGGTGCGGGTCGGGACGGAAGGCCCGCAGGCCGTCCCGCACCGCCGCGGGCTCGACGCCGAAGGCGCGGGCGAGGGCCGCAGCCGCCAGGGCGTTGGCGACGTTGTGCGGGGCGGCCGGGACGACGTCGGAGACCTCGGCGAGCTCCTGGGCCTGCTCGTGCCGGTTCTCCACGAAGGCCCGGTCGACGAGGATGCCGTCGACGACACCCAGCTGGGAGGGGCCCGGCGTGCCCAGGGTGAAGCCGATGGCGCGGCAGCCCTCCTCGACGTCCGCCTCGCGGACCAGGTCCTCGGTCGCCTTCTGAGCCGCGTTGTAGACGCAGGCGACGCGGTTGCCCTCGTAGATCCGGCCCTTGTCGGCGGCGTACGCCTCCATGGAGCCGTGCCAGTCGAGGTGGTCGGGGGCGAGGTTGAGGACGGCCGCGGAGTGGGCGCGCAGCGAGGGCGCCCAGTGCAGCTGGTAGCTGGACAGCTCGACGGCGAGGACGTCGTACTCCTCGTCGCCGAGGACGGCGTCGAGGAGGGAGACGCCGATGTTGCCGACGGCCGCGGTGCGCAGCCCGGCCGCCTCCAGGATGGAGGCGAGCATCCGTACGGTCGTGGTCTTGCCGTTCGTGCCGGTGACCGCGAGCCAGGGCGCGGCGCCGGGGCCGCGCAGCCGCCAGGCGAGTTCGACATCGCCCCAGACCGGGACGCCCGCCTCGGCGGCCGCGGCGAACAGCGGCTTGTCGGGCCTCCAGCCGGGGGCGGTGACGACGAGCTCGGTGGACTCGGGCAGGGTCGCCCCGTCGCCGAGGCGGACGGTGATGCCGCCCACCCGTCGCCCGCCGCCACCCTTGGCCGAGGCGCTTCGCGCCGCTGCCCAGGATTCCAGTTCGGCGGCCTGTGCGCGGGAGCGCTCGTCGTCCCCGTCGTCGACGACCGTGACGACGGCGCCGAGGCCGTGCAGCGCGCGGGCCGCGGGGATTCCGGAGACGCCCAGTCCGGCGACGGTGACGTGCTTGCCCTGCCAGTCCACTGTGCTCACTTCTCGGCTGCCCATCCCGCGTAGAAGAGTCCGAGGCCGACGATCACGCACATGCCCTGGATGATCCAGAAGCGGACCACCACGAGGACCTCGGACCACCCCTTGAGTTCGAAGTGGTGCTGGAGCGGTGCCATCCGGAAGACCCGCTTGCCGGTCATCTTGAAGGAACCGACCTGGATGACCACGGACATGGTGATCATCACGAAGAGACCGCCGAGGACGGCCAGCAGGAACTCCGTGCGGGAGCAGATCGCCAGGCCGGACAGCGCGCCGCCGAGGGCGAGCGAGCCGGTGTCGCCCATGAAGATCTTGGCGGGCGAGGTGTTCCACCACAGGAAGCCGAAGCAGGCGCCCATCAGCGCCGAGGCGACCACGGCGAGGTCGAGCGGATCGCGTACCTGGAAACAGGCGTTGGGGTTGGTCAGAGCCTCCGCGTTGGCGCAGGACTCCTGGAACTGCCACAGCCCGATGAACGTGTACGCGCCGAAGACCATCACGGACGCGCCGGTGGCCAGGCCGTCCAGGCCGTCCGTGAGGTTCACGCCGTTGGACATGGCGAGGATCATGAACAGGGCCCAGACGACGAACAGCACCGGGCCGATCGACCAGCCGAAGTCCGTGACGAACGACAGCTTCATGGAGGCCGGGGTGTTGCCGCGACCGTCGGCGAACTGGAGCGAGAGCACCGCGAAGGCGACACCGACGATCAGCTGGCCCGCCATCTTCGCCTTGGCCCGCAGACCCAGCGAACGCTGCTTGACGATCTTGATGTAGTCGTCGAGGAAGCCGACGAGGCCCATGCCGGCCATCAGGAAGAGCACCAGAACGCCCGAGAAGGTCATCGGCTCGCCGGTGATCACCTTCGTCAGGAAGTACGCGATGATCGTGGCCAGGATGAAGGCGATCCCACCCATGGTGGGGGTGCCCTTCTTGGACCCGTGGGTGCGCGGGCCGTCGTCCCGGATGAACTGGCCGTATCCCTTGCGGGCCAGCAGCTTGATCAGCAGCGGAGTTCCGACCAGGGTCAGGAAGAGCCCGATGGCCCCCGCGAACAGGATCTGCCTCATCGGCCGGCGACCTCGCCCTCGGACGCGTTCTCCAGCAGTGCCATGGCGACCTGCTCCAGGCCGACCGACCGGGACGCCTTCACCAGCACGACGTCTCCCGGGCGCAGTTCACTGCGCAACAGGTCGACCGCAGCCTGTGCGTCGGACACGTGCACCGACTCCTCACCCCACGAACCCTCGTTGTATGCGCCCAGTTGCAGCCAGGAGGCTTCTTTGCCCCCCACCGCGACGAGCTTGCTGACGTTGAGCCGGACGGCGAGCCGTCCGACCGCGTCGTGCTCGGCGAGCGAGGCGTCGCCCAGCTCGGCCATGGGGCCGAGCACCGCCCACGTACGGCGGCCCCTCCCCATGGCGGCCAGTGCGCGCAGCGCTGCCTTCATGGATTCGGGGTTCGCGTTGTAGGCGTCGTTGACGATCGTCACGCCGTCCGGACGCTCGGTGACCTCCATGCGCCAGCGGGAGAGGGTGCCCGCCTCGGAGAGCCCTTCGGCGATCTCGTCTGCGGACAGGCCCAGCTCATGGGCGACGGCGGCCGCGGCGAGCGCGTTCGACACGTGGTGCTCACCGTACAGGCGCATCGTCACATCGCTGCACCCGGTGGGTGTGTGGAGGGTGAAAGCGGGGCGGCCGTCGTCGGTGAGACGTACGTTCTCGCCCCGTACGTCCGCTTCCGCGGCCTCGCCGAAGAGCAGCACCCGTGCCTTCGTGCGGGAGGTCATGGCGCGGACGAGCGGGTCGTCGGCGTTGAGCACGGCGACGCCGTCCTCGGGCAGGGACTCGACCATCTCGCCCTTCGCCCGGGCGATCTGCTCCCGGCCGCCGAACTCGCCGATGTGGGCGGTGCCGACGTTGAGGACGAGGCCGATCCGGGGCGGGACGAGACCGGTGAGGTAGCGGATGTCGCCGATGTAGCGCGCACCCATCTCCAGGACGAGGTGCCGGGTCTCCTCGGTGGCGCGCAACGCGGTCAGCGGCAGGCCGATCTCGTTGTTGAGGTTGCCCGCCGGATAGACGGTGGGGCCCTTGCGTTCGAGGAGTTGGGCGATGACGTCCTTGGTGGAGGTCTTGCCCGCGGAGCCGGTGAGGGCGACGACGGTGGTGCCGAGGCGGCCGACGACGACGCGGGCTAGCGCGCCGAGCGCGGCCACGACGTCGTCGACGACGATCGCCGGAACACCGACGGGGCGGGCGGCCAGCACGGCTGCCGCGCCCGCCTCGACGGCGCGCTGCGCGTAGTCGTGGCCGTCGACCCGCTCTCCGACGAAGGCGGCGAACAGGCTGCCCTGCTCCACCTCTCGGGAGTCGATGACGACGGGCCCGCTGACGACCGCTGCCTGATCGGGTATGTCGTGTGGCTGCCCGCCGACGATTTCGGCGATCTCGGCGAGGGAAAGGGCGATCACTTGGTCATCCCTGACTGTTGTTCTCGTGGGTGTGGGCGCGGTCGGCGGTCCCGGAGGTGCCGCCGTGTCCCAGGGAGCGTTCGATGGCCGCGCGCAGGACCACGCGGTCGTCGAAGGGGCGTACCACGCCATGGATGTCCTGCCCCTGCTCGTGGCCCTTGCCGGCGACCAGCACGGTGTCACCGGGCTCGGCTCGGGCGACCGCGGCGGCGATGGCGGCGGCCCGGTCGGCGTCGACCAGGACGTCGCCCCGCTCGTGGACGGGCACCTCGGCGGCGCCCGCGAGCATGGCGGCGAGGATTCCGAGCGGGTCCTCGGAACGGGGGTTGTCCGAAGTCAGTACGGCGGTGTCGGCGAGCCGGGCCGCGGCTGCGCCCATCGGGCCGCGCTTGGTGGTGTCGCGGTCGCCGCCGCAGCCGAGGACGACGTGCAGCCTGCCCCGGGTGACCTTGCGCAGCGAACGGAGCACGGACTCGACGGCGTCGGTCTTGTGCGCGTAGTCGACGACGGCGAGGTAGTCCTGCCCGGCGTCGACGCGCTCCAGCCGCCCGGGGACGCCGGGGACGGCGGCGACGCCGTCGGCCGCGGTCTGCGGGTCGAGGCCCGCGACGGCGAGCGTGACGACGGCGGCGAGGGCGTTGGCCACGTTGAACGGGCCGGGCAGCGGGGCCCTGGCGGCGATCCACTCGCCCTTGGGGCCGACGACGGTGAACGTGGAGCCCAGCGGGCCCACCTCGACGTCCTCGGCACGCCAGTCGGCGTCCGGGTGGCCCTCGGCGGAGAAGGTGACGACCGGGACCGACGCCTCGGCGACCAGCCTGCGGCCGTAGGCGTCGTCGAAGTTGACGACGCCCTGCCGGCTGCGGCGCGGGGTGAAGAGCTGCGCCTTGGCCTGGAAGTAGTCCTCCATCCCGGAGTGGAATTCCATGTGCTCCGGGCTGAGGTTGTTGAAGACCGCGACGTCGAAGACGCATCCGTCGACCCGGCCGAGGACCAGCGCGTGGCTGGAGACCTCCATGGTCACCGCGTCGACCCCGCGCTCGCGCATCACGGCGAGCAGCGCCTGGAGGTCGGTGGCCTCGGGGGTGGTGCGCTCGGACTTGATGCGTTCGTCGCCGATCCGCGTCTCCACCGTGCCGATCAGTCCGGTGGCCCGGCCGGCGGCGCGCAGGCCGCCCTCGACGAGGTACGCGGTCGTGGTCTTTCCGGAGGTTCCGGTGATGCCGATCCGCAGGAGGTCCTCGCCGGGACGTCCGTAGATCTCGGCGGCGAGTTCGCCCATACGGGCGCGCGGGTCCTCGGTGACCAGGACCGGCAGTCCGGTGGCGGCGGCGCGCTCGGCTCCGGCCGGGTCGGTGAGGACCGCCGCGGCTCCGAGGCCGGCCGCCTGGGCGGCGAAGTCGGCGCCGTGGAAGCGGGCACCCGGCAGAGCGGCGTAGACGTCGCCGGGGCGGACCGCCCGGGAGTCGTGGGTGATGCCGGTGACCTCGGCGGTCCCCGGCGGCTCGACTCCCAGCCGGGCTGCCAGCTCACCGAGCGGCGTCGGCCTGAGCCGATCCGGGCGGGGCGCTCCCGGCTGGTTCACGGGGGCGGCCTTCTGGGTGGTTTGGAACTGATCAGCGTGGGGCACGGCGGTGAGCGTACCGGGCTCACCCGGCCTCTCGCGAAGTGAGGGGCCGGGGTCCCGGTGGTTCCCGTTCCGGTTCCCGGGATCGGGGGTGATGGTCGTCACTGATCGGGTCCCCGTGTTCACTGGCCGGGTTCGAAGGACACCGGCAGCCTGGCCGGCGGCCGGCCGGACGGCGGGGTCTGGAGGGTCTTCAGCGCGAACTCCATGACCTCCTTGTAGATCGGCCCGCAGATCTGGCCGCCGAAGTAGCTGCCCCTGGTGGGGTTCTGAATCGCGCAGTAGACGGTGACCTGCGGATCGTCGGCCGGTGCGAAGCCCGCGAAGGACGCGGTGTAGCCGCGGTAGCCGCCGCGTACGGGATCGACCCGGTTGGCCGTACCGGTCTTGCCCGCCACCCGGTAGCCGGGGATCTTCGCCTTCGTCCCGGTGCCCTCCTCGTCGCCGACCACCGACTCCAGCATGGCGGCGAGCGTCTTGGCGGTCTTCTCGCCGACCACCCGGGTCTTCTTCGGCTCGGGCGCGGACTCGAAGCGCCCGTCGGGGCCCTTGGCGCCGCGTACCAGCGTGGGGGCGATGCGGACGCCGCCGTTCGCGATCGTCGAGTAGATGGAGGCGGCCTGCATCGCGTTGACCGAGAGGCCCTGGCCGAACGGGATCGTGTACTGCTGCGACGTCGACCAGTCCCCGGGCTGGGCGAGGATGCCGGGGGTCTCGCCCGGGTAGCCGAGTCCGGTCGGCGAGCCGATCCCGAACTTGCGCAGGTAGGAGTAGAGGACCCGGTTGGCCTCGGCCTGCGTCTCGCCGAGTTCGCCGGTGGCCAGGATGGTGCCGATGTTGCTGGACTTGGCGAGTACGCCGTTGAGCGTCAGGTACCAGGTGGGGTGGTCGATGTCGTCCTTGAAGAGCCGGTCGCCGCGGTGCAGCCGGTTCGGGACGGTGACGTGGGTGCCGGGGGTGGCGACGCCCTCCTCCAGCACGGCGGCCATGGACATGACCTTGCTGGTGGAGCCGGGTTCGTAGGCGTCCTGGAGCGCCGCGTTGCCCAGGGACGCCGCATCGGCCTTCGAGAGGTCGTTGGGGTCGAAGCCGGGCGCGTTGGCCATGGCGAGGACCTCGCCGGTCCTGGTGTTCTGCACGACGACGTACCCGCGGTCCGCCTTGGACTTCTTCACCTGGGCGGTGATGGCCTGCTGGGCGGCCCACTGGATGTCGCGGTCGATGGTCAGCTCGATGTCGGAGCCGGGCACGGCCGGAACCTCCTTGGTGCCCGCGGTGGGCACCCTCCGGCCGCCGGACTGGGCGTAGCTGATCGTGCCGTCCTCGCCCGCGAGCTGCTTGTTCAGCTGCGCCTCCAGGCCGCCCGCGCCCTTGCCCTCGGCGTTGACGTAGCCCAGTATCCCGGCGGCGAGTCCCCCGTTGGGATAGACCCGCTTGGTGGTGGCCTCCTGGAAGACGCCCGCCAGCACATTGCCCCCGGGGCCGCCCGCCGCCTTGTCCTTGGCCGCCTTCTCGGCGAAGACGGACTTGAGGTCCCTGATCTGGTTCCAGACCTGCGGGGTCTGCCGGCGGGCCAGGACGGCGTAGCGGCCCTTACCGGTCAGCTTGGCGGTCAGCTCGGTGACGTCGGCGCCGAGGATCGGGGCGAGGAGTTCGGCCGCCTGCCGGGGCGCGTCGGGGATCTTGCTGAACTCGGGCGTGAACATCGACGGGTCCGCGGTGATGTCGTACGCGTCGACGCTGGTGGCCAGCGCGACGCCGCGGCGGTCGGTGATCTGGCCGCGCTCGGCGGCGACGGTGTGCTTGAAGTAGCGGTTCACCTCGGCCTTGGCCGCGTACGCGTTGGCGTCGACGGCCTGGACCTGGAGGAGCCGGACCACGAACACCAGCATGACGAGCGTCAGGGTGAGGCCGACCAGGCGGAGGCGGGGGCGCGGACTGCCGAGCCGCAGGCGGCGCGCGGGTCGGTTGCGGGGCGCGCGGGAGCGGGACGCAGAGGGCGCGGGCCTGCGGGGTGCGGGTCGGGGGCGACCCTTGCCCCCTGCGGAGCCGCGCGGGCGTGCGGGGCCGGGGACCCGGCGGCGCGGTGGTTCCTTGGGCGGCACTGCGTCACCTGCCGGGGCTCGTCGAGGGCTGGTCCGCCGGGGTGCTCGGCCCGGCGGAGGGGTTCGGGGCGGCGCCCGGGGGGATGGCGCCCGTGGGGACGGCCGTCGCCGAGGGGGCGGGCGAGGCCGGTACCGGGTCGGTGGCCCGCGCGGTCGCGGTCGCCGTCCCGGAGGCGGGGGGGACGGGCTTGCGCGGCGGTGCGGTGGTGGGCTCGGGGGCCGGTTCGGCAGTGGCCTCGTCGGGTACGCCCCGCACCTTGCCGTTCGGCCCGAGGAAGGCGGGGCTGCCACCGGGCACCATGCCCAGTTCGCGGGCCCGCCGCTCCAGCGCGTCCGGCCTGGAGAGGCCGTCGACGTCGTGCTGGAGGGCCTGCTCCTCGTCGGTCAGCTCGGTGGTCCGCTTCTTCAGCTCGCTCAGCTTGAACGATCCTTCGTTGATGGCCGAGTTGAGCATCAGGAGCGCGATCAGACCGCCGCCGAGGAGCAGGACGACGAGCAGGACGAAGGGGGTACGGGCCGCGTTGCTGGGACCGGACGGCATCAGCCGGGCGAGCCGCGCGGCCCGCCCCCTCGCCTGCCGGGCCGGTCCGCTCACCGCCCCGCCCCGCTCGCCGTCGGTGTCGGGGCCCCCGGACGCCGGGTGCTCATCGCTCGTCCTCGCGGATCCGCTCGGCGCCGCGCAGCCGGGCGGGGGCGGCGCGCCGGTTCTCGGCGACCTCCTCCTCCGTGGGCAGCTCCGCGCCGCGCGTCAGCAGCTTCAGCCGGGGCTGGTAGCGCTCGGGCACGACGGGCAGTCCGGGCGGTGCCGTGGTGGCGGCGCCCGCCGCGAAGACCTGCTTGACCAGCCTGTCCTCCAGCGAGTGGTACGAGAGGACGGCGATGCGTCCGCCGACCGCGAGGCTTCGCACCGCGGCCGGAATGGCCCGTTCCAGGACGGCGAGCTCACCGTTGACCTCGATGCGCAGCGCCTGGAACGTGCGCTTGGCGGGGTTGCCCCCGGTGCGCTTGGCGGCCTGCGGCAGCGCGTCACGGATCAGCTCGACGAGCCGGGCGCTGTTGCTGAACGGCTCCTTCTCGCGCTCGCGCACGATCGCCGAGACGATCCGCTTGGCCTGCTTCTCCTCGCCGTACGCGCGCAGGATCCGAACCAATTCGCCCGGGGGGTAGGTGTTGAGGACCTCGGCGGCGCTGACGCCGGTGGTCTGGTCCATGCGCATGTCGAGCGGGGCGTCCTGGGCGTAGGCGAAGCCGCGGTCGGCCTCGTCCAGCTGCATGGAGGAGACGCCGAGGTCGAACAGGACGCCCTGGACCTTCGGGACGCCGAGCCTGGCGAGCACCTCGGGCAGTTCGTCGTAGACCGCGTGCACCAGGGTGGCCCGGTCGCCGTACGGGGCGAGCCGCTCGCCGGAGAGCCGCAGCGCCTCCTTGTCCCGGTCGAGGGCGATCAGCCGCGCCGAGGGAAACGCCGAGAGCAGCGCCTCGCTGTGCCCGCCGAGGCCGAGGGTGCAGTCGACGACCACGGGATGCTGCGGCTCCGGCGCCTCCAGAGCAGGGGCCAACAGGTCCAGGCACCGCTGGAGCATCACCGGGACGTGTCGGGTCTGGCTCATGCGCCCTCTCAGGCTCAGGTCCGGTGCGGCGGACGCACGGGCGGGTCCCCGCCCGCTCGGAAGGGGAGGCCGTCCGGCGCCGGGGAAGGGGCACCGGGCGACCGTCGAGCGGGAGAGGGCCGGACCGTACGTACGCGGCACACGGGGGAATTCCACGGAATGTGCGGGGTGTCGTAACTTCCCGTCACTTTAGTCCACCCTGCCATTCGATCGATTCCCGATCAATCAGCCGGACAGCGCGTCGCCGGGCCCCTCGTCCACCTGGTCCTTCACCCGGTGGAATGAACTGTTGTGAGACTTGTGGGTTACCTCACAACAGAAGTCGTTGACGTTCTTTGTCCCCTTCCACAGCGCGACGCGACCGGGCGCGGGAGATAACGTCGTAGCCATGTCGACTTCCGCGCACTCCCCCACCGGGCCCTCCGCATCTGTTGTCGCCCCGGACCGCACCGGGGGCACGGTCACCGACCGCCTGGTCGAGGCGAACGTCCGGTACGCCGCAGATTTCGTGGACCCGGGCATGGACGCCAAGCCGGTCCTGCACGTCGCCGTGGTCGCGTGCATGGACGCCCGGCTCGACCTGCACGACGCGCTCGGTCTCGCGCTCGGCGACTGCCACACCATTCGCAACGCGGGCGGTGTGGTCACCGACGATGTCATCCGTTCGCTGACCATCAGCCAGCGGGCGCTCGGCACCCGCAGCATCGTCCTGATCCACCACACGAATTGCGGTCTGGAATCGATCACCGAGGAATTCCGCCAGGAACTGGAGGCGGAGGTCGGACAGCGTCCGGTCTGGGCGGTGGAGGCGTACAAGGACGCAGATCAGGACGTGCGGCAGTCGATGCAGCGCGTGCGCACCTCGCCGTTCCTTCTGCACACGGACGACGTCCGCGGTTTCGTCTTCGACGTGACGACCGGCCTGCTGCGCGAGGTGCTCCCCGTCGCCTGACCGTCCCCCGACCGCAAGGACCGCCTTCCTGCCGTCAGGACCGCCCCTTGACGGCAGGGCCACGTCCTGGACGTGCGGACGGCCTCCCGTCCCCTCGGACGGCCCCTGTGGATCCCGATGAAACCCATCGAACCCGACATACCGCCCCGAGTTGTCCACAGGCGAGTGACACGAAGCGATAACGGCACAAGAATGCGCGTGTGACATCTCACCGGACGCCTCCGGTGAGGTGTCCGTGTTTCGGGGTGGGCCGGATCGCCGCGCGCATCCGGTCCGTGAATGGGGTATCCCCTCTGCTCCTGGTGAGCGTGGGACAGGGCCGAGGAGGGCCGGGTGACGACCTATGACGATCGAGCGAGCCTCACAGATCTGACCGCGATCACGGAGCGGGTGCGCGGGTCGGTGGAGAGCGTGATCGAGGGCAAGCCCGAGGTCGTGCGGCTCTCGCTGACCGTGCTGCTCGCGGAGGGGCACCTCCTCATCGAGGACGTGCCCGGGGTCGGCAAGACGATGCTGGCCAAGGCACTGGCCCGGTCCGTCGACTGCTCGGTGCGGCGCATCCAGTTCACACCGGACCTGCTGCCCTCGGACATCACCGGCGTGTCCGTCTTCGACCAGCAGCGGCGGGACTTCGAGTTCAAGCCGGGCGCGATCTTCGCGCAGATCGTGATCGGCGACGAGATCAACCGCGCCTCGCCGAAGACGCAGTCGGCCCTGCTGGAGTCGATGGAGGAGCGTCAGGTCACCATCGACGGGCACACGTACGAGCTGCCCGACCCGTTCATGGTGGTGGCCACCCAGAACCCCATGGAGATGGAGGGCACCTACCCGCTGCCCGAGGCCCAGCGCGACCGGTTCATGGCACGGGTGTCGATGGGCTACCCGAGCGCGGAGGCGGAGCTCCGGATGCTCGACGTGCACGGCGAGCTCTCGCCGCTCGACGATCTGCGGCCGGTGGCGCACGCCCATGAGATCGCGAAACTGATCGAGGCGGTACGGACCGTCCATGTGGCCGACCCCGTGCGGCGGTACGCCGTGGAGCTGGTCGGGGCCACGCGCGGCCATCCCGACCTCAGGCTCGGCGCGTCACCGCGGGCCACCCTGCACCTGCTGCGCGCGGCGAGGGCCTCGGCGGCGCTGGCCGGCCGCGACTACTGCCTGCCGGACGACGTGCAGGCGCTGGCGGTCGCGGTGCTCGCGCACCGGCTGCTGCCGACGGCGCAGGCCCAGCTGAACCGCCGCACCGCCGAGGAGGTGGTGCTGGAGATCCTCGGGCGGACACCGGTGCCGTCCGCCGACGGCGGCGTCCGGATGCCCGCACCGGCCCGTCCGGGGTACGACCGGACGCGGCCCGGCGCGCGGCGGGTGTGATGGCCGCCGGGGGGCCGGACCCCAACCCCAGGGACGACGGTGACGGCGGGGGCGGTCTTCGGGCCGCTCTGAGCGGGCTGACCACGCGCGGACGGTCCTTCCTCGCGGCCGGCGTCGCCGCGGTGGTCTGCGCGTACGTGCTGGGCCAGGCGGATCTGCTGCGGGTCGGGCTGCTGCTCGCCGCGCTGCCGCTGGTGTGCGCGGTGGTGCTCGTCCGCACGCGTCACCGGGTCGCGGGCACCCGCCGGCTCGCGCCGTCCCGAGTCCCCGCGGGCGTGGAGGCACGGGTCCATCTGCGGATGGAGAACGTGTCGCGGCTGCCGACCGGGCTGCTGATGCTCCAGGACCGGGTGCCCTACGTGCTCGGGCCCAGGCCCCGGTTCGTGCTGGACCGGATGGAGCCGGGCGGGCGGCGCGAGGTGTCCTACCGGGTGCGGTCGGATCTGCGGGGCCGCTATCCGCTGGGGCCGCTGCAGCTGCGGCTGAGCGACCCGTTCGGCATGTGCGAGCTCACCCGCTCCTTCAGCGCGTACGACACGCTCGTCGTCGTACCGCGGACCGAGCCGCTGCCGCCGGTGCGGCTGGCGGGCGGGGCCCCGGGGTACGGCGAGGGGCGGCAGCGGTCGCCCGCCCTCGCCGGCGACGACGACGTCATCCCGCGCGGCTACCGGCACGGCGACGACCTGCGCCGGGTGCACTGGCGCTCGACCGCGCGCCACGGGGAGCTGATGGTGCGGCGCGAGGAGCAGCCGCAGCGTCCGCAGTGCACGGTGCTGCTGGACACCCGGCGGACCGCGTACCGGGGAGCAGGGCCGGATTCCGCCTTCGAGTGGGCGGTGTCCGGGGCGGCTTCCGCTCTGGTGCACATGCTGGAACGGGGCTTCTCCGTCCGGTTGCTGACGGACGACGGGAACGCCGTCCCGGGTGCGGCGGCGGGTGGTCTCGCGGGGTCGGCGCACGAGTCCGCCGAATCGGCGAGCCTGATGCTGGACGTCCTGGCGGTGATCGACCACTCCGACGGAACCGCTCTGTCGCGCGCGCACGACATGCTGCGGGCCGGCGACGGTCTGCTCATCGCGTTCCTCGGGGACCTCGACGAGGAGCGGGCGGCGGAAGTGGCCCGGATGCGGCGGCGCAGCGCGGGTGCCGTGGCGTTCGTGCTGGACGGCGCGGACTGGGAAACGGACGACGTCCCGGCCGCGGGGGCGCGGGAGGCGTTCGAGCGGCGGTTGCGGCTGCTGCGCGAATCGGGATGGACGGCGGTCCCGGTGGGGCGGGGGGCCGGTCTCGCCGATCACTGGCGGCGGGCGGGACAGGCGGGGGCGGCGGACGGGCCCGCCGCCGTCGGCACGACGGGTTTCTCCGGGGGGTGGTCATGAGCGGTCGTGGTCGGATGACGCTGTGCGCCGTCGCGGCGACGCTGATGGCGGCGTGCTCGATGCTGCCGCTGGTCGAGCCGGCGGTGTGGATCCTGCCGGCCGCGATCCTGCTGGCGATGCAGGCCGGGGCGGGGGCGCTGATCCGTCGGGCGCCGGTGCCCCGGACGTTGGTCGTCGTCGCGCAGGCGCTGGTCGCGCTGGTCCTGCTGACACTGGTGTTCGCCAGGGAGCAGGCGGTGGCCGGTCTCCTGCCGGGCCCGGAGGCGGTTCAGCGGCTGGCGCATCTGCTGGAGTCGGGCGCGGAGGACGTCGGGCGGTACGCCACGCCCGCACCGGCGACGGACGGCATCCGGCTGATGCTGATCGGCGGCGTGCTGCTGGTCGGTCTGCTGGTGGACGCGCTCGCCGTGACGTTCCGCAGCGCGGCGCCGGCCGGTCTGCCGCTCCTCGCGCTGTTCTCGGTCGCGGCGGGACTGTCCGGGGGCGGGGCGGACTGGCTCTGGTTCCTGCTGGCGGCCGGTGGCTATCTGCTGCTCCTGCTTGCCGAGGGCCGGGACCGGCTCTCCCAGTGGGGGCGGGTCTTCAGTGGTGGCGCCGGGTCCCGGGGCGATGCGGGCGGCGTCCTCTCCGTCGGCCGGCCGACGGCCCCGGTCCGTACCGGGCGCCGCATCGGCGTGCTGGCGCTGGGCATCTCCCTGCTGGTCCCGGCGGCGCTGCCCGCGCTCGACGGCGGTCTGCTGGCCGACGCGCGGTCCGGGGAGGGCAAGGGCGGCGGCACGATCTCAGCGGTGAATCCGCTGGTGTCCATGCAGGACAATCTGACCCAGGCGGACAACCGGCAGGTGATCTCCTACCGCACCGATTCCCGCAACCCGCAGGACTTCTATCTGCGGATCCTGGCCCTGGACACGTTCGACGGGAGCGAGTGGCGTCCCTCCACGCGCCGGCTGCGGGACGTGCCGAAGCGCCTCCCGACCCCGGAGGGGCTCGGCCCGGACGTCACAGTCACCGAGGTCAGGTCGAGCATCTCCGCCGCCCCTTCCTACCGGCAGACCTATCTGCCGCTCCCCTACCCCGCGACCGAGGTCGGGATCGCCGGGAAGTGGCGGTACGAACCGGCGGGGCGGACCCTCGTCGGTGACCGCGGGGAGACGACGGGCGGCGCGCGGTACCGGGTCTCCAGTCTGGTGATCCGGCCGACGGCCGACCAGCTCGCCACGGCGGGCGCCGTGCCGTCCGCCCTGCGGCAGGAGTACACCCGCCTCCCGCGGTCGCTGCCGAAAGTGGTCCGCGAGACCGCGGCCGAGGTGACCAAGGGCGCCGACAACGACTACGAGCGCGCGGTGAAGCTTCAGGACTTCTTCGCCTCGGACGGCGGTTTCGCCTACGACACCTCCGTCGACTCGGGCACCGGGAGCGCCGCGATCGCCCGGTTCCTGAAGGACAAGCAGGGTTTTTGCGTCCACTTCTCGTTCACGATGGCCGCGATGGCCCGGACGCTGGGCATTCCGGCGCGGGTCGCGGTGGGCTTCACTCCCGGCACCCCGCAGCCGGACGGTTCGATGTCGGTGGGGCTGCGCGACGCTCATGCCTGGCCAGAGCTGTACTTCGAGGGCATCGGGTGGACGCGTTTCGAGCCCACCCCCACGCGGGGCACCGCCCCGTCCTACACGCTGCCGGACGCCCCGAGCGGTGAGACGCCCGCCCCCGCCGTGCCGGAGAGCGGCCCCTCGGCGGTCCCGAGCGCCGAACCGTCCGTCGCGGACGACTGCCCGGCACCCATGCGCAAGCAGGGCGAGTGCGGCAGCTCGGCAGCGCCGGGCACGGCGGTTCCGACGGACTCGGGAACGCCCCCGGGCACCGTTCTCGGCCTGGCCGCGGTCGCCCTGGTGGCCCTGGCGCTGCCGCTGCTGCCCCTGATCTGGCGGCTCCGTGTGCGCAGACGGCGGCTGGGTGTCCCGGCGGGACGTACCCCGGCGGACACGACGGCCCGGACGCTGGCGGCCTGGCGGGAGGTCATCGACACGGCTTGGGACCACGGGATCGGGCCCGACGACTCCCTGACACCGCGCAAGACGGCCGACCGGCTGGTGCGGCTGGGGCGGCTCGGCCCCGACGCGTCCGCCGCGCTGCACCGGGTCGCCAGTGCGGTGGAGCAGGTGCTCTACGCCCCGGAGCCCCGGCCCGGCACGGGGCTCGCCGAGGACGTGGAGGCGGTACGGGCCGGGCTGCGGGAGTCGGCCGGGTGGAGGACGCGAGTCCGTGCCGTCGTCGCGCCACGCTCGGCCGCTCGGGTGGCCCGTGCCGCGTCGGAGCGCTGGGCGGCGCTCGGCGAGGGGTGGGCGGCGCGGTGGGGCCGGATCCGGTGGACGGGTCGGCTGCGCGGACCGTCCCGCCGGTGGGGATGACGTCTGCGGGAACGCGGTCCCCGGCGACGGCGTCTGCGTCGGGGAGCGGCGGTGCGAGAGCCTGTCCTCGCACCGCCGCCTGCCGTGCGAAGCCTGGGCACGGCCCGGCCTCCGGCCGCACGGTGGCGGTTCGAAGACGGGTCGGAGCACGGAGGAGGGGGCGACCGCGGTGCTGCGGTCGCCCCCTCGCTCAAACGTGCTTTTGGCCTCGGGACGTCTGTGTGCTCGCCCGGCCGGACGGCGGTTCGAGGACGGCGTCCCCAACAGCGCTCGTCAGCGGCCCTGTTCGTCGCGGCGGCGCTGCCACCGCTGCTCGATCCGGTCCATCACCGTTCGACGCTGCCTGGGCCGACGGTTCGCACCGCCGACGTCGGCCGCCGGATGCTCCCCCGGCTTGGGCGCCTTGCGCCAACCAGTGACCGCGAGGACCGCGCAACCCAGCATGACGAGGAATCCCACCACGCCGATCCAGATCTGCTGGGCGACCATTCCGGCCATGAGGAGCGCGATACCCACAAGGAAGCCTGCGACCGCCTGGTAGACCCGTCGCCGGGTGTACGTACGCAGTCCGCTTCCCTCGAGCGCTGTCGCGAACTTGGGATCTTCGGCGTACAGCGCTCGCTCCATCTGCTCGAGCATTCGCTGCTCGTGCTCCGAGAGCGGCACGGAGTCCTCCTCGTCGTCGGCCGCGGGGGGCGGCCGGTCTGCGGCCCTTCCAGGATAGGCAGGGAATCGCCCCCGTGAAACCCGCCCTCTTTGCCACACAGCCAGTCCGGGCCGCCACGAAGGATCGGCTGTTGAGGCGTAGATTCCCCGACCTCCGATCCGTCATGCCGGACGCTGTCCTCCGATCATACGGGGCGCCGCCCCCGATCGGGCGTCTCGGGACGTACTCCGTCTGCGGCTGCGTCCCTGATCAGCCGCGCTGCGGCCGACCACCGCCGTGCGGCCGAGTTGCGGTCGCCCGGCGGGCCGTGTCCTCGAATCGGTGGCGGTTGCGCGACGCCCGGCCACGCACACGCGCCTCATTGCCGGAATCGTCCCTGTACGTCCAGCACGAGGGCGGTCCCCCGCCCTGCGATCAATGGGGTCTCCCCTGTTCGAGCGGAGCCGAGAACTCGGGGAGGCACCGCACGCCGCGCGGCCCGGACGCCGGGCGAACGACGGTGGTTCGCAGGAACGGGCCCTGTGGTGCTCAGGTGCGCTTCGTGCCCAGGACGTGCAGCTGCGTCGCCACCGAGTGGAACGCGGGCAGCTCGGCGGCGGCCGCCTCCAGCTTGAGCAGCGCGTCCATGGCGCCGGGCTCGGTGTCCACCAGGACGCCGGGCACCAGATCGGCGAAGACCCGTACGCCGTGGACGGCCCCGACCTCCACGTCCGCCGCGGAGACCAGCTCGGTGAGCTGCTCGGCGGTGTAACGCCGGGGCACCGGGTCCCCCGCGCCCCAGCGGCCCGCCGGATCGGTGAGCGCCTGCCTCGCCTCGGTGAAGTGGCCGGCCAGCGCCCTGGCCAGGACGGCGCCGCCGAGCCCGGCTGCAAGCAGGCTGAGGGCCCCGGACGGGCGGAGCGCCTCGACGGCGTTGCGGACGCCCTCGGCGGGGTCGTCCACGTACTCCAGGACCCCGTGGCACAGGACCGTGTCGAAGCCGCCGCGCTCGACCACCTCGAACAGGCCGTGGATGTCGCCCTGGACCCCGCGGACGCGGTCGGCGACCCCGGCCTCGGCGGCGCGGCGCTCCAGCGCGAAGAGCGCGTTGGGGCTGGGGTCGACGACGGTGACGCGATGGCCGAGACGGGCGACCGGCACCGCGAAGTTGCCGGTGCCGCCGCCGGTGTCCAGAACGTCCAGTGCGTCCCGGCCGGTCGCCTTGACCTGGTGGTCGAGGGCGTCCTTCAGGACCTCCCAGACCACGGCGGTACGGAGGGAGGCGCGGGGGCGCAGCTGGTCCGACACGGCAGTTGACTCCTCGGCACGGTGCCGCCGGTGACGGCGGAGCGTGAACAGTGCAGGTGGTACAGGTGCTCTCCACCCTATTGCCTCGCGCCGTCATCGCGCGTCGGGCCGGTCTCTCCGGGGCCGCGGGAGAACCGGCTGGAGCCTCAGCATCCGTTCGACCAGTCGCAGGAACATCTCGGCGTCCCGCAGCAGGTCATCGGCGTCCCGCCGGCTGGCCGCGCCCGGTATACCGGCTTCCGCGCGAGCCCTGCGCCGGGCTCCGGAGGCGAACAGCGCGCTCCATTCGGTCAGCTCCGGAGCCGTTTCGGGCAGCACCTCCCAGGCGCTGCGGATCCGCTCCCGGCGCCGCCGGGAGGTCTCCGGGCGGGCCCGCACGGCGAGCACCGCGGCGGCGGTGCGCAGGGCCGCGAGGTGGGCGGTCGCATAGCGCTCGTTCGGCACGTCGAGGGTGGCGGCCTCGTCGAGGCCGGCGCGGGCCTGGGCGAGCAGGTCGAGGGCGGCCGGGGGTGCGGCGGTGCGGCGCGGGACGGGGTGGACGGCGTCGGCCGGACCGGTCGGCGAGGGGGCGGGGCCGCCCGCGCGGCGCCGGGGCGCGGCCGCAGCGGAGGAGTGGGCCATGACGGAACCTCCTGTCTCGTGCGACGGCTTCCGTCGCGCAACGACTTCGTGGCCGTACGCATCCATGGTGGCGGGCACCACTGACAATCGGCCCGATCCGCCCGCCGACCTGCTGTTCCTCCCGGTGTCGGGGGCACCCCGGCGGGCACCGCGGCCGCGTTTTGCCTCGGGTCCGAGTTCCGGATAATCTTTTTGAACTGACTAGTCAGTTCAAAGCAAGGGAGAGTCTGTGGACAGCCCGCACGGGGCGGCCGTCGCCGCCGGGGACTTCGGCCTCAAGGGACCGCGCGGCTGGGCCTTCCGGGGCGTGGACATCGAGGCCGGACCCGGGTCGCTGGTCGCGATCGAGGGACCGTCCGGCTCCGGCCGCACCTGCCTGCTGCTCGCGCTCACCGGCCGGATGCGCCCGACCGAGGGCCGGGCGAAGGTCGGCGGACTGCGCCTGCCCCGCAAGATGGCCGCCGTGCGCCGTATCAGCGCACTGGGCCAGGTGCCCGGCGTCAACGAACTCGACCCGGCCTTCACCGTCGCCGAGCACCTGCGCGAGCAGGCCCTGCTCCGGCACCGCTACGACGGCTCGCTGCGCGCCCTGCTGCGCCCGCGCGCCGAGCGCGTGGCCGCCGCGCGGGGACGGATCGACGCGGCGCTGGACGCCGCCGGGCTCGATCCCTCCGCCCTGCCCAAGGGCGAGCGCACCTCCGTACGGGATCTGGAACGGCTGGAGGCGCTGCGGCTGTCCATCGCCCTCGCGCTGATCGGCCGGCCCCGGCTGCTCGCGGTGGACGACACCGACCTCAAGCTCTCCGACGCCGAGCGCGCCCAGGCCTGGGAACTGCTGCGGTCCGTCGCCGACGGCGGCACCACCGTGCTCGCCGTGTGCAGCCAGGCGCCCGAGGGCGCCGTCGTCGTACGGACCGACGCCACGGCCGCACCGGCGCACGCACGGGGCACCGCGGCCGACGACGACCCGGCCGCCACGATCACCACCGACGGGCCCGCGGCCGACGAGGCCCCCGCCGACGGGACCACCACCGAGGAAGGACGGCCGGCCGATGCGTTCGCCGAGACTTGCCGCGCTTGAGCTGAGGCGTTTCGGCCGGGGGAAGCTGCCGGTCGCCGCGCTGATCGCGCTGCTGCTCCTGCCGCTGCTCTACGGCGCCCTGTACCTGTGCTCCTTCTGGGACCCGTACGGCCGCCTCGACAAGATCCCGGTCGCGCTGGTCAACGACGACAAGGGCGCCACCGTCGGCGGGAAGCACGTCAGGGCCGGTGACGAGATCACCGGCAAGCTGCTCGACTCCAAGACCTTCGAGTGGCACGAGGTGAGTTCCGCCGAGGCCCACAAGGGCGTGGAGAACGGCACGTTCTACCTCTCCCTCACCATGCCGTCGGACTTCAGCGAGCGGATCGCCTCCAGTTCGGGCGACTCCCCCGAGACCGGCGCGCTCCAGGTACGCACGAACGACGCCAACAACTACATCGTGGGGCAGATCTCGCGTTCGGTCTTCTCCGAGGTGCGCACCGCCGCGTCGACCAACGCCTCCCGGACCTTCTACGACCGCATCTTCATCAACTTCTCCGATCTGCACGACGCGACGGCGAAGGCCGCCAAGGGCGCCGACGACCTCAAGGGCGGCATCGGCAAAGCGAAAAAGGGCTCGCAGGATCTCGCCGACGGACTGAAGAACGCCAAGAACGGCAGCAGCAACCTGGCCGGCGGAATCGTCAAGCTCAACAAGGGCGCCGGGGACCTCGAATCCGGCTCCCGGCAGGTCGCGAACGGAACCCAGGCGCTGGCCGACAAGGTCAACGCGGTGGCGTCGCACGCGCGCCCGTTCCTGAAGGACAACGGCAAGTCGATCGGCGACACCGCCCGGCTGGTGGCCGACTCCGCGCAGACCGTACGGGACAACCTCGACCTGCTGGTCGAGGCGGCGCCCGCCGCGGCCACCTCCGCCCGCACGGCCTCCGACGACCTGGCCGAGGTCTACCGCACCACGTGCACGCAAGCGCCGCCCACCGACGACGCCGCCTCCGCCTGCCCGCCGCTCGAGCGCGCGAAGACCGCGGCGGCCGATGTCGCGAAGGTCGCCGACGACGTCAACGCACTGGTGACGAACGAGAACGGGAACCTGAAGAAGCTGCGGTCCCAGCTGAGCACGTTGCAGCGGCAGGCCGAGGACCTGGCCAAGAGCGCGCCGCGCCTGGACGAGGACCTCAAGTCCGCCGTGTCCAAGGTCAACGCGCTCAACACCGGCGCCCACAAGGTCGCCAAGGGAGCGGGTGAACTGCACACCGGTCTCGTCTCGGCCAGGACCGGCTCCGCCGACCTGGACACCGGCGTCGGCAACCTCAAGAAGGGCGCCACCGACCTGGACAGCGGCCTGGTCCGGCTCGGCGACGGCTCCACCAGCCTCGCCCAGGGCCTCAACGACGGCGTCGGCAGGATCCCCGACTACGACGAGAAGGACCGCGAGGCGCGTTCGGAGGTCATGGCCGACCCGGTGCAGCTGGCCTCCAAGTCGCTGCACGCCGCCCCCAATTACGGCACCGGCTTCGCGCCCTACTTCATCCCGCTGTCCCTCTGGGTCGGCGCGATGGTGGCGTACATGCTCATCCAGCCGCTCAACCGGCGGGCACTCGCCGCCGGGGCCTCCGCCTGGCGGATCGCCTTCGCGGGCTGGCTGCCGGTGGCCGCGATCGGCCTGCTCCAGGTCGCCGCCCTGATGTCCGTGCTGCACTGGGGACTTGGGCTGGAGATGACCAGAGCCGCCGGGACGATCGGCTTCCTCGCGCTGGTGACCTGCTGCTTCGCCGCGATCGTGCAGTGGCTCAACGCCCAGTTCGGGGCTGCCGGACGCATCCTGGTACTGGCCGTGCTGATGCTCCAGCTGACCTCGGCCGGGGGCACGTATCCCGTGCAGACCAGCCCCGGCTTCTTCAACGCGATCCACCCCTATCTGCCGATGAGTTACATCGTCGACGGGCTGCGCAGGCTGATCACGGGCGGCGGGCTCGGCCCGGTCTGGCAGGGCTCCGCGGTACTGCTGGCCTTCACGGCGGGGGCGCTCGCCCTGACCGCGTTCGCCGCGCGCCGCAAGCAGGTGTGGACCCTGGACCGACTGCATCCGGAGCTGAGTCTGTGAGCGCGCCGGAACCTGTGAGAATCAAGGGCATGGAAAGCAGCAGCGGCACGCGCCGCCGAGCCACCCGGCAGAAGCTCTACGAGGCGGCTGTGACCCTCATCGCCGAGAAGGGTTTCTCGGCGACCACGGTGGACGAGATCGCCGAGCGCGCCGGGGTCGCCAAGGGCACGGTCTACTACAACTTCAAGAGCAAGACCGAGCTCTTCGAGGAACTGCTGCGCCATGGCGTCGGGCTGCTCACCGCGTCGCTGCGCTCCGCGGCCGAGGGGACGAAGGAGCGCGGCGGCACCCGGGTCGAGGCGCTGGACGCGATGATCAGGGCGGGCCTGGTCTTCATCGACCGCTACCCAGCCTTCACCCAGCTCTACGTCGCGGAGCTGTGGCGCACCAACCGGGCCTGGCAGTCGACCCTCCTGGTGGTACGTCAGGAGGCGGTGGCCGTGGTCGAGGGGGTGCTGCGCGACGGCGTGGAGCGCGGTGAGCTCAGCGAGGAGATCGACATTCCGCTGACGGCCGCCGCCCTGGTCGGCATGGTGCTGGTGGCGGCCCTGGACTGGCAGGCGTTCCAGCCGGAGCGGTCGATCGACGACGTGCACTCGGCGCTGTCGCTGTTGCTGCGCGGACGGGTCAGCGGGCGCTGATCCGCCCCTCGCCGGGCCGGTGCGCGAGGACGCCGGTCCGGTGGGGCCCGATCCCCCGGGTCCCCGCCGAACCGGCGTCATCCTCGCTGCCGGAGAGCCTTCCCCCCGGCCACGTTCTCCCCGTGGCCCGCGGGCTCTCCTTCGTTCTCCCCCGTACTCCCCCGGTCCGGAAGGAGTGCCGCGCCCGTTCCGCCGCCCCGTGCCGGCGGTGCCGCGCGCCGCTCCCCTGTCCGCGTTCCACTCTTCCGTCCGCGCGAGAGGGAACCCATCCGCGTACCTACTCATCTCACCGTCTAGGTACGGATACTCACGTCCTGCACGGAACCCCGCCCGGGACCGGGTCCGTCTGGCTACCATCACGTCCGTGTCCGTACTTCCCCTGGTGTTCACGAGCGGCTGGGCGAGCGGGATCAACGCCTACGCGGTGGTCCTGCTGCTCGGCGTCTTCGGCGTGACCGGTCTCTCCGACGAGGTGCCCGCGGCGCTGCAGCGCACGGACGTCCTGCTCGTGGCCGGTGTGCTGTTCCTGTGCGAGATGGTCGCGGACAAGATCCAGTACGTGGACACGGCCTGGGACGCGTTGCAGACCGCCGTCAGGCCCATCGCCGGTGCGGTCGTGGCGGCGCTGCTGGCGGGCGAGAGCGGCTCGCTGCCGGAGATCGCGGCCGGTGCCATCGGCGGTTCCACGGCGCTGGTCAGCCATCTGGTGAAGGCGGGCACCAGGATGGCGGTCAACACCTCTCCCGAGCCGTTCAGCAACATCGTGGTGAGCGCGGCCGAGGACCTGGGCGTGGCGGGGATCGTCGTCTTCGCCGTGTTCCATCCGCTGGCGGCCGCGATCATCGCCGCGACGCTGCTGCTGCTCGGCCTGGTGGCCGTCGTCTTCCTGACGTCCCGCATCCGCCGGTTCCTGCGCCGCAGGGCCCGGCGGCGCGAGGAGCGGCGCCTGGCCGCGGCGGGTGCGCCCGGGCCGCCGGTCTGAGCGCCGCGGACGGTCGCGAGGCCCGTGGACGGGGTGCCGGAGGCAGGCGGTTAAGGTCGCTGGCATGGCACGAATTGCGGTGATCGGCGCCGGGATGGGCGCGATGGCGGCGGCCGCCCGGCTCGCCGTGGCAGGCCACCGGGTGACGGTGTACGAGCGGTCGGAGACCTTCGGCGGCTCGGTCGGCCGGTATGCCCATGACGGTTTCGCCTTCGACACCGGCCCCACGCTGTTGCATCTGCCCGCGGTCTACCGCGACCTGTTCGTGAAGACGGGCAAGGAGCCGCTGGAGCGGTGCGTCACGATGACCCAGGTCGATCCGGCGAGCCGTCACGTCTTCGCGGACGGCACGGCCGTCTCGCTGCCGAACGCCTCGCGAGCCG
Source organism: Streptomyces sp. NPDC001750 (assembly GCF_042892615.1). Lineage (NCBI taxonomy): Bacteria > Bacillati > Actinomycetota > Actinomycetes > Kitasatosporales > Streptomycetaceae > Streptomyces > Streptomyces sp. NPDC001750. Next base: position 136,724 of record NZ_JBIAUE010000004.1, read on the forward strand.
GTGTGGTCGCCGCACTGGACGCCGCGCTCGGGGGCAAAGCGGGCGCGGCCTGGGGCGCGTTCCTCGACCGGGCGCGGGACGCCTGGGACCGGTCGAGACGCCCGCTCCTGGAGGAACCCTTGCGCCCCGACTGGCAGGTGCTCGGCCGTGATCCGTATCCCGCGCCGCGGCAGCGTCGGCTGCTGCGGCCGGCCCGGCAGGCGGGCACGGTGGCGGAGGTCGGCGCGTGGGAGCTGGCGGACGCCCGGCTGGCCGCCCTGCTCGACGGCTACGCCCTGTCGTACGGCCTGGACCCGCGCCGCGCACCGGCCGCCGCCGCCCTGCTGCCGTACCTGGAGGAGACCTTCGGCAGCTGGTACGTCGAGGGCGGGATCCGGGCCCTGGCGCGGGCGGTGTACGAGCGGTGCCTGGCCCGGAGGGTGGAGTTCGTCCTGGGCCGCGAAGCGGCCCGAGTGGTCGAGAAGGACGGCCGGACGGCGGGCGTCGAGTTCGCGGACGGCACGGTCGCGGAGGCCGAACACGTGGTGCTGGGGGTCCGGCCGCGCCCCGGCCTGGTGCCCGGTGAGGCGCTGCGGACGGAGGGGGACGGGCCGGGACGGGGGCGGGCGGCGGAGCCGGGCCGCTTCCTGGTCATGCTGTCGCTGAGCGGCGCCCGGCCCGCGGACGCCGCGCACCGGACGGTGGTGCATCCGGCGGACGGCGCGGCGGAGCAGGAGGCGGTGTTCGCCGGACGGGTCGCCGACCGGCCGACGGTGACGGTGCTGCGCCCGGACGACCCGACGACCCGCCCCGACGACGCGCACGAGGCGGTGACGCTGACGGCGACGGTCGCCCCGCACGGGACGGTGGACTGGACGGATCCGGCGACCCGCGCGCGCTTCGCCGACAACCTGATCGAGGCGGCGGGAGCGGTCGTGCCCGGCGTTCGGGAGCGGATCCTGCACGCCGAGGTGCGTACCCCGGCCGAGACGGCGGCCGACACGGGCGCCGAGGGCGGTTCGGTGCCCGGGCCCGCGCTGGCCGGGGCCCAGGGGGCGTATCTGCGTCCCGGCAACCGCACCCGGCTGCCGGGGCTCTACCTCGCGGGCGGCTGGTCGCATCCGGGCGGCGGGCTCGCCCATGCCGGGATGTCGGGGGCGCTGGTCGCGGGGCTGATCGTGGAGGGGGACGGGTTCCGGGGCTCCCAGTGACCCCCGCGGCGCCGCCCGTCGAGCCCGTCGGCGGCGGCGCCCCGGCGCTCAGTAGCGGTACGGCTCCCCGTCGTAGCCGTTGCCGTTGCCGTTGGGGTAGCCGTTCGGATACGGGGCGGGCTCGGCGGGCCGCTCCGGGGGCATGGCCGGATGCTGCTCGCCCTCGCGCTGCTGCGGCACCCAGACACCGCCCGGCGGGGTCTCGGCGTACTGCTGCTGGGCGTACGGGTCGCCGTAGCCGTCGTACGGGGCGGCACCGCCCGCGGAGCCGGTCCCGATGTAGGGGTCGGAGTACGCGGCGTACCGCTGCTGCCCGCCCGTGCCGTAGTCGTACGGCCCGGCGAAGGAGTTCTGGCCGCCCAGCGAGTCCTGACCGGTCGAGAACGCGTCCTGACCGGTCGAGAACGCCGGGTGACCGGCGGCGAACACGTCCTGGTCGGCGAACGCGGCCGGGCCGGCCGGGAACGTGTCGTGGCCGGCCGGGAGGTCCTGGCCCGGCGCCGGGTACGCGGCGGGGTCGGTGCCGCCGTCGAACGCGGCGTACTGCGGCTGCAGCCGCGTCTGTGCCTGGTCGTCGAGACCGCCGCCCCGTGCCGCGCGGGAGTGATCGGAGTAGACGCCGTACTGCCCCGTGTCGTCGGGCAGCGGCTCCGGCTCGTAGACGGCGGCGCGCGAGGCATCGGCCATCGGCTGCGCGGGCACCTGCCCGTCCTGCGCCGCCTCCACGTCCGACACTTCGAGCGTGGGTGCCGCCCTGCGGCCGCTCCGGCCCTTGCCGCCCCTCCCGCCGCGGCGGCGACGACTCTGGCCGGGGCTTCCCCCTATGGCCCAGCCGGTGGAGAAGCCGCGCCGGAAGGACAGCGTGACGTACGTCTGGCCGGTCGCGAACGCGATCGTGCCAACGATGATCACGAACTGCGACTGCGTCAGGACGCCGATGATCACGCAGAGGAAGCCGACGAAGGCCAGCAGTCGCCAGCGCAGGCGTGCCTTGTACTGCAGGAGCACCTCGCCGAGCAGCCACAGCGCGACGATTCCGAACGCGATGTAGAGGACCGTCCAGCCCATGCCCGCCCCCTCCTACGGCCGCCGCCCGGGTCGTGGCGGGTACGGCCGGTCACAACTGCTCGTGCAGTCCGAGATTCTCGTGGATTTCGAGCGTCGCCGTCGAGTTGTTGAGCGTGATGAAGTGCAGTCCGGGCACACCCTCGGAAAGCAGCCTCGCGCAGAACTCCGTTGCGAAGTCGATACCAATGGAGCGTACAGCCGCGGGATCGTCCTTGACCGCGAGGATCCGTTCTTTCAGCGACGAGGGGAAAGAGGCGTTGCTGAGCTGTGCGAACCGGTCGAGCTGTTTGACGCTGGTCAGCGGCATGACCTCGGGAATGATCGGGGTTTCGCAACCCGCAGCGACCGCCCGGTCACGCATCCGCACATAATCGTCCGGATCGAAGAACATCTGGGTGATCGCATAATCAGCACCGGCACGGCACTTGTCCACGAAATGCCGGATGTCGGTGTCCCAGTCGCTCGAACGCGGGTGCATCTCGGGAAATGCCGCGACCCCGACACAGAAATCACCGGATTCCTTGATGAGCCGGACCAGATCGGCCGCGTACCGCACGCCGCGCGGGTGCTCGACCCATTCGCCCATCGGGTCGCCGGGCGGGTCCCCGCGCACGGCGAGGATGTTCCGGATCCCGGCGTCGGCGTACTGCCCGACCATGTTGCGCAGCTCGGCGACGGAGTGGTTGACCGCGGTGAGGTGCGCGACCGGGGTGAGGGTGGTGTCGGCGGCGATCTCCTGCGTGGCCTTGACCGTCCCTGCCCGGGTGGAGCCGCCGGCGCCGTACGTCACGGAGACGAAGCTCGGCCGCACCGCCTCGACGCGGCGCAGGGCGTTCCAGAGGTTGCGTTCGCCCTTCTCGGTCTTGGGCGCCCAGAACTCGAAGGAGTACGAGGGCTTGCCGGTCGCGAGGAGTTCACGCACCGTGGGCGCGTGATCCGTCCTGGTGGTAGGTGTGCCAAGGGCCATATGGGCAGGTTAACCAGAGCGTGCGGACCGCAGGACCAGACCAGCGCTAAATGTCCGGATTGAACGTTTCTTTGTCCATCCTTCGGACATTCGGCCGTCCACGCTCCGGCACGGTCCCGGACCGCGCCCCGATACCCCCGGGCCGCGCCCGGTCACGCCTCCGCGCGGGCCCGGATTCTTCCGGCGAGGTCGGCGGTGGCCGCCCCGGGGTCGTCGGCCTCGGTGATCGCCCGTACGACGACCACCCGGCGCGCCCCGGCGTCCAGCACCTCGTCGAGGTTGCCCGCGTCGATCCCGCCGATGGCGAACCAGGGGCGCCGGGTGCCGAGCGAGGCCGCGTACCGCACGAGGCCGAGGCCGGGGGCGGGCCGGCCGGGCTTGGTCGGGGTGGGCCAGCAGGGGCCGGTGCAGAAGTAGTCGACTCCGGGCTGGGCCACGGCCGCGTCGACCTCGGACCGGGCGTGGGTGGAGCGACCGATCAGCACGTCGTCGCCGAGGACGGCGCGGGCCGCGGGGACCGGCAGGTCTCCCTGGCCGAGGTGGAGCACGTCGGAGCGGATGGCGTGGGCGACGTCGGCCCGGTCGTTCACCGCGAGGAGCTTGCCGTGGCGCGCGCAGGCGTCGGCGAGGAGCGCGAGGTGTTCGAGCTCCTCGGCGGCCTCCATGCCCTTGTCGCGCAGCTGGACGATGTCGACCCCGGCGGCGAGGACGGCGTCGAGGAAGGCCGGGAGGTCTCCCTGGCGCCTGCGGGCGTCCGTGCACAGGTAGAGCCGGGCGTCGGACAGCTGCGCGCGAGGCGTGGGCATGGTGCGGTTCCCCCCGAAAGAGCGTGAACGGTGATCGGAGCGGCTCGGGGTGGGGGGCGGGGGGGCCCCCCCCCCCCCCCCGCGCCCGGGCCCCGGGGGCGCCCCCCCCCCCCCCGGGCGCCCCGCGGCCCCCCACCCCCCCCCCCCCCGAACAGATTGGCC